>JAPYUD010000033.1:9944-15307 GCA_029936215.1 Pirellulaceae bacterium
AGATCCTGAGAAACTGAGCATGGCTGCGACGCTGCCCCAATTCCTCGCCATGGAAAAGGATTGTGGCAGCTTGATTCGAGGTGGCAAGCGAGCTGCCAGGAAACAGGGACATGCCGCTGCCAGCGGAGCTCGCTATGGCCAGTTTGTTACCCCCAAGAAGGGCCTCTCCTCCCTGGTCGATGCCATTGTGGCCCGCTTGCCTGCCGAGAGCGTCCGCTGCCAGCATCAAGTTACCAGCCTGGCACAATCTCCCGGGGGTCGCTGGCAACTGGAGGTCACCAGCCCCAGCGGTGAAAACCAGCAGCAGGTTTTCGACAACGTCATCCTGGCAACATCCGCACGAGGTGCAGCTCGACTTGCCGAGAACGTTGACCCCTCCCTGGCAGATCAGCTGGGTCAAATTACCGCTGCCAGTGCTGCTGTGATTTCACTCGGTTACCGCCGTGAGCAGATCTCGCATCCACTGGATGGGTTTGGACTTGTCGTGCCGCTAGTGGAAAAACGACCCCTGATCGCTGCAAGTTTTTCCAGTGTCAAGTTCCCCGGACGTGCCCCGGATGGACAGGTGTTATTACGCGTCTTCATCGGAGGGGCCTGCCAGCCGGAACTGCTTGAGCAGTCCGATGACCAGCTGATCGAGACGACCCTTTCGCAGCTGGAACAACTTGTTGGTGCCCGTGGCAAACCGGTCCTCACACACGTTACCCGCTGGAACAGGGCAATGCCCCAGTACCACCTGGGACACCTGGAGCTCGTTAATCAAATCAATTCATCCGTCAGTTGCCTTGCTGGCCTGGAAGTGGCAGGAAATGCCTACCATGGAGTGGGAATCCCAGCATGTATCCATGCCGGGGAAATGGCAGCGGAACGCATTGCCGGGGCTGAAAACGAGTCGGACACGCCAGGGGAGTGAGGCCATGGGCCATGTACTTCCGCCAGCCTTCTACGATCGCAACGTGGTGGAAGTCGCTATCGAATTACTTGGGAAGCTGCTGGTAAGCAGGACCCGGGAGGGGCTGGCTGCCGGACGCATCGTGGAAGTCGAAGCCTACCTTTCGCGGCGAGATAAAGCGTGCCATGCCAGCCGGGGACGGACCCCTGGAAATGCAGCAATGTTCGGCGATCCCGGCACCGCCTACGTGTACCCGATTCACTCCCGCTGCTGTTTCAACGCCGTTACCCAGCCGGAAGGAGAACCGAGTGCCGTGCTGGTTCGAGCAATCGAACCGTGCAGGGGCGAGGCGCTGATGAAACGACGCCGAGGCGCAGTTCCCGAAATGGACCTGGCACGAGGTCCCGGGCGATTATGTGAAGCACTTGGTATTGGCCGTGACAGGAACAAGCACAACCTGACCTCGGGGCGTGGACTCTGGATTGAGCAGAATCCTGGCATGCGTTTGAGCGAGGCGATCTATTGCTCGCCCCGGATTGGCGTGACCCGGGCCCAGGATCGCTACCTCCGTTTCTTCCTGCTAGAAAATCGCTATGTCAGTGGCCCCCGTCGGCCTCCCCAAAAACGAAGAGTGAGATACCAGTTTCCTACCCGGGGTGTCGAGTAGAGAGCAAGTTTTTTCGTTTGCTCTTGAAATCCTGATTTTATTAGTGCTCATTCGGTCTGAATCCTTGCTGTTAAACCTTTGCACAGGAAAGGGTTATACCGGTTATAAGGGACCTAGAAAGCGGGTCGTTCCTTCGATAACGATTGGCCACCAGAATTTCCCGTTTTTCTTGCCGTCTGTAAATCTCCCAATTAATATCGAAGAGGGTATTTTTTCGATGAAATAGATGGATTAACGTTGGTTCTCGATGCGAGACTCAAAGCGGAGTTGACCATCACTCCCCGAGGGGCCTCCTGTCCTGCCGGGACAAGGGAAGCCGAAAAGGAACAGAACAACAGAAAGAGATTTGCCTACCGAGTCAGGTGGGCTCACTGGAAAGAGGTAATTCCATGGCGACGCATCCACGTGTAATTCGTACCGTTTTCACAGTCCTTGTCATTCTCCTGGCAAGCTGGACAACCAGTGCATCCGCCCAGTTTGGTGGCGGTGGCCAGGGCGGTGGTGGTTTCGGTGGCGGTGGCGGTGGCCAGGGCGGTGGTGGTTTCGGTGGCGGTGGCCAGGGCGGTGGTGGCCAGGGCGGTGCCGGCGGCGGTGCTGGCGTAATCATCAGCCCGGAGGGTGTACTCCAGGTGCGAATGATCGATCCACGGTTGACTCTCAAACGCGTTGCAGCAGCCCGTGAGCAGCTTGAACCGGAAGTTGCACGACCCAGCAAACTCCGCAAGATCTCGCTTACCAGGCTGGAAGCAGCAGTTGCCAAGCAGTTGGCTGCAGGCCAGCAACTGACCAATGACATGATCTACATGGCAGGCATGACCCGTATCCAGAATGTCTTTCTCTATCCTGATACGGGGGATATCGTGATTGCCGGACCGGCCGAAGGATATGCCGTTGATCCCTCCGGACGTCCGATCGGAATCGTCTCAGGACGTGCGATCCTGGAATTACAGGACCTGCTCGTCGCACTCCGCTCTTACGCCCCCGCGGGGAACAAGGCGCAGGTCATCAGCGTCTCGATTGACCCCACCAGGGAGGGACTCCAGAAAATGCAGCAGTTCCTTACCCAGGTCGGGCGCCAGGGACTCTCCCCTCGCCAGACCCCGCAACTGGTTCGCGGCTTGCAGAATGCCCTCGGTCTTCAGACGGTGACCATCCAGGGGATCTCGCCGAAAACCCACTTTGCACAGGTACTGGTAGAAGCCGATTACCGGATGAAGTTGATCGGGATTGGTCTTGAGCGACCGGCGGCAAAAATCACCAGCTATGTCTCCAAGGCAAGCCCGGCTGCGGTCAGTCGCAATGCACTGCAGCGATGGTATTTCACGCCCAACTACGAGTGCGTGCGTGCCAGCGAGGACGGCATGGCCATGCAACTGGAAGGGGATGGGGTCAAGTTGATTGGCGCCGATGAGCTGGTCCGTAATGACGGCACGCGTGTTGCCAGCGGCACCGTCGATAAGGCCGGCAAGGTATTTACCCAGTCCTTCACGGCACACTATGCAGAACTGGCTGACCGCTCACCGGTTTATGCCCAGCTGCGGAACCTGATTGATATGTCGATCGCCGCGGCCTACATGCAGCAGGAGGACTTTTATGGCCAGGTCGGCTGGGACATGGGCTGCTTCGCACATGAAGAACAGTTGCCGCTGGATCGTTACGTGGCACCGGTACAGGTCGAAACCGCGGTCAACGCGATCTGGAAAGGAAATACCCTGATGACACCGATCGGCGGTGGCGTGAATATCCAGCCCCTCAAGGCAATCTCCGACAGCAACCTGCGTGCGGATACCGATGGTATCGTACTGCAGCTGCACCGACAGGTTGATCCTCGCCAGCAACAGGGTGGCCACTGGTGGTGGGACTGATCCGGCTCTCCTAGCCAGGCGCCCCGCTCAGCACGATTCTCAGGTCGCAGACGTTGGTATGCGTCGGCCCGGTGCGCAGCAGGCTTCCAACTGAATCGAAGAACGTGTAGGCATCGTTGCGTGCCAGGAAATCCCTCGCATCCCGATCCTGCTGCAGGACCTGCTCGACCCGCGACTGGTCAATCCAGGCCCCCGCAGCATCAGTAGGTCCATCCTCACCATCGGTACCAGCCGAGAGAATCACGGCATCTTCAAGCCGGGCACCCTGTGCCAGCTGGTCCACCAGTGCCGCCAGCACCAGTTGCTGGTTCCGGCCTCCCCGGCCACGATGCTCCGGATCCACAAGTTGCACTACCGGCTCTCCACCACTCACCAGGCACCTGGGTTGCTGATCTGCAGGAACAGAACCAAGCCACCCCGAGAGCCGAATCCCAACCTCCTCGGCGGTTCCCTCCAGTTGCTGGTTTGCTTCCAGCTCGACCGCGTAGCCGCGCCGTACTGCTTCCTCTCCGGCAGCTTTCACGGCAGCCTTGTTATTTCCAATCACGTGGTGAAACAGTTGTTTTTCCGTGGATATCTCCAGCGGCCTGGTTCCAGAAGCATCACGGAGAAGGCTGATAATTGCCCCAGGAGTCGACCGGCCATCCGGGTCAAATTCCTCCAGTACTGCCAGGGCATCATCGGCCGTCGATTGATCCTCGATCGTTGGACCGGAGGCAATCATATCCAGCGGATCCCCAAGTACATCGGAAATGACCAGCGTGACCAGGAGTCCGGCATGGCATGCCCGTGCAAGACCTCCTCCCTTGATCAGGCTGAGTTGTTTTCTCACCGTGTTGAGCTGATGGATATTCGCTCCCGCATCACTCAACAGCCTTGTCACCTGCTGCTTGTCGGCCAGCGAGATCCCGGCGGTAGGAAGAGGGAGCAGAGCCGATCCTCCTCCCGAGAGCAGGCAGATACAGGTATCCCCAGGCCCCAGGGCGCCGACCATTTCCAGGATCCGCCCCGATCCGACGACTCCCTCCTCGCTCGGTTCATTGATCCCGGCAGGCCTGGCCCCATGGAGATGGATCCTCTTCAGCTGACGCACGCAATCGGCCGGCACATTTACCCAGCCATCCAGGTCGAGTTGTTCGATCACGCTCCCGCCAAGCGCTTCTTCCAGGCCCGCCGCCATACCTGCCCCCGCCTTGCCCGCTCCGACAACGACAAGCCGACTGCCAGGCGTGAAGGGGACCGGTGTCCCACAAATTTTCAGCCACAGCCTGTCTCCCTGGATATTATTTTTCTCCCGGTCGACATGAACCACATCCCGTACTAGTTGCTGGCTGGCGACGGCAGCGACTCCCGCATGCCAGATTTCCAGTGCATCGTCTCTCAATCGTGCTGCAGGGGAGTTCATTCCGGTAACTCCTTGATCCGCAGCACATCAAACCACTGTCCCTCGTGCTGCACCGTGACCTCCCCCATCCCATTTGCTTTCTCTGCTGTGAATGCCATCCCCACCAGGTACTGGGCTTCAGAGACCGTGAAACGTCCTGCCACGGCAGACCAGCAACTTCCCCTGCCGTGATCGGGCAGGGAAAGCTGGTTAAAGAACGCCTGGTAAAATCCCTGGGCACTGAGTTGTTCTGGCCAGCGGAAGAGCACGGGACGGTGCAGGCCACTGAGGTGAGTAAAACCCGAGAGGAAATGGTTGAGGATATGGGGTAACTCCTCGTTCGCTGGAAGCTGGTTACGGCGCCCCATGGGGGCGAGCACGATGAGTTGAAGGCGTACCGGGGTGCCATAGAATTCCAGGCTCGGTGGCCCTTCGGGGGGCCCACCGACCACGAACTCTGACATCTTGATGGAATCCCCCTGGCCACTCTCACCACCTGGTGTGGCATGTCGACGCAGGAGCAGCCAGGGAACCAGCAGGACCGCGGCGGCGGCT
>JAPYUD010000533.1:0-2795 GCA_029936215.1 Pirellulaceae bacterium
GAGGAAATCCTGGGCCGCCAGTTCTTCCGCTTCCTGGGAGAACAGTTTTTCTGCCACTTTCTTTTCCTCGGCCGTGGGAGGTCGGTTTACCGTGGCATAGGCCAGCAGGGAGATGAGCTCGTCGCGTTTGATTCCTGCGTTGACTATTCTTGCAATTCGACCGTTCTTGTGCTGGATCTTTGCTTCGATTTCCGGGGCATTAAGCAGGTGGAGTGCCTGCGTCATGGTAGGGTCCCCGGAACTCCCACACTCACAGGGACTTTTCCGCTCGGAGCGCCCGAAGATGTCAAGGAAGTAGCTGGGAAGCTTGTTGTCCCAGAGTTCAATCGCCCGGGTCCCGGAGGGATGGCCTGGGAATTCTTCCGGAACCATCGTGGCCTGGGAGATGGCGTCCAGAAGTACTTCCGCCTGGATGCGGCGAACCGGGTAATGGGAGAAGTTCTGGGTGTCATCAAAGTTCGTTGCATTCGCCGTGCTGGATGTCTGGAAGACTCCCGACAGCAAGATGGTACGGGCCAGTGCACGGGTATCGAAGCCATTGTCCACCAGTTCGTTTGCCAGGTAGTCCAGCAGCGGGGGGTTGGATGCAGGATTCGTGCTCCTCAGATCGTCCTCTGGTTCCACCAGGGCGCGTCCCATCAATTGCTTCCAGATGCGGTTAGCAAGGAGCCTGGCAAAGAAAGGGTTCTCGCCACTGGTAACCCAGTCCGCCAGGTGGCTGCGAGGATCTGCCTGCTCGTCCAGCGGCAGGTCGGGGCCGCCGGGAGGACGGGTAACGACCGGGATTTCCTTGATCGGGATGCTCGTGGGCTTGTGACCGGTATGGAAGATGAACTCGCGGGAGTCTCCCAGCGCGGTTCGCTGGAGGCCCGTGAAATAACCGGCCAGCCCATAAAAGTCCTCCTGCCCCCAGATCTCGAAAGGGTGGTGGTGACACTGGGCACAATCCATGCGGATGCCAAGCAGTGCCTGGCTTACCGTGCGAGTGATCTCCTCTGGCGTCCGCAGGCCACGGTAAAAATTGACTGGACCGTGGCTTCCCGAGTTACCGGTGGCGGTCAGGAGTTCATGCACCCACTCGTTCGAAGGACGGTTGATGGCCATCTGGTGCCGGAGCCATCGGTGAAGTTCGTACGCGCCCCGGTTACCAAGCGTTTCCGGGTTGGCCATCAGGATGTCCGACCATCGCTGGGCCCAGTAATCGGCATATTCACTTCGGGCAAGGACCTGGTCCACCAGGTGGGATCGCTTGTCCGGGTTCTTGTCGGACAGGAAAGTGGTGACCTCGTCCACCGTCGGTAAAGTGCCGATCGTGGTGATGAACAGGCGGCGCAGGAAAACGGCATCGTTAATCGGCCCGGAAGGAGTGATGCGGAGTTGTTTCAGACGTGACCAGACAAGCTCATCAATCGGTTGCGTGGTGCTGTAGTGCTCGGGCCGCGTGATCAGCCTGGTGCCGGGACGGGGTACAAGCAGGCGGGAAACCGTGATCTGTCCCATGTAGTTGATCGTGATTGCTGCCTCTCCTGGTACCTCACCGGTTTCCGCACGGCCTCCACGATCCACCTGGGCAATCGAGAGGGAATTGGTGGTATAGGAGGCGGCATCGGTGACGTCGCGGCGGCTGTCATCGGAATAGAATGCCGTGACACGAAATTGTTGACTGGAAAGAGGACGCAGTTGACGGCTGCCGGGGGTGACCTCAATGCCAACAAGCTTGCGGGGGTTGTCGGTCCCCCAGGGCATCCCCTGCTCGATCCACTTCGTCAGGATTTCCTCGTCATGACTGCCTGGTGTGACTCGCTGGCCGCCGCCATGGGCGACCAGGCCGGTAGACTTGGCAACCAGCAGGCTGCGGCTCGAAGCAGCGGGGAAAACCCGGCGTCCCCGGGCTTCCTTGACCAGTGCATCGAAATCGGCCTGCGGATCAAAGCCAAAGACGGAAAGCCGGAATCCATTTTGACCCGATTGCTTGCCATGGCAACCGCCACTGTTGCACCCCAGCTTGGAGAACAACGGCACGATGTCATTTCGGAAATCCAGCGGGGGGTACGTTTTGAAATCAATAACCGAAAGTGGAATCAGCACGCGATGGCCCGCATGGCTGACCTTCAGATTCGTGGAGCCATCTGCCAAGCCACGGATGACCGTGCCGGTGATCGTGGCAACCACTGCGTCCTGGATCACTAGCGATGCCAGATGAGTAACATCCTGTTGCTCTCCAGCTGCTGTGATCGCGGTGACCTGGAGCTGTTGCTGGCGGTTGCCGCCGGTGATTTCCAGGGGAGAGGGTGTTACCACAAGGCGAGTGATCTTCTTGCCCTGGTCGGCAGCGAGCGGGGCGGAGAAAACGAGGCCGATGAGGATGGCCAGGGACAGGGTACGACGGAAAAGGTGGGTCATGAGGGGGGTCCGCTAGGCAGCGTGGTGGATCCTGTCATCCGCTCGTAAGCGAACTGCCAGGGACTGCGATTGTCTGGATCTTATTTTAGACGAGCTTTCCTTTAAATGACAACGCGCATGCGGAAACGGTATGTTTTAAGCAGGAATCACCTCGATTGGGCTTCCTTCACGGGCATCGCCCGCAGAAACCGAATTGACCAGGCAGCGGCTAAACTGGGGCGCCGATACCGTGATCTGGTCTCCTGGCTGGTAGGTCCATGAGCGATTTCCGTAACTTAACTTGCTGGTCCCGAAAAAGTGAAAATGAACGTCGCCCGGCTGTCGGTGCAGTGGATACTTGAAATGGTGATCCTCGCAGTTGGCCAGGCTGTGACACATGAACTGCTCTCCAC
>JAPYUD010000534.1:0-2795 GCA_029936215.1 Pirellulaceae bacterium
TGATGGCAGCCAGCGGGGCAATCATGCGGGAAGTCGGCACGACCAACAAGACACACCTGGAGGACTACCGCCGCGCGATCAATGATCAGACGGGCGCCCTGGTGCGGGTGCACACCAGCAATTACCGGATCGAGGGATTCAGCCAGTCGGTCTCGCTCGAACAGCTCGTCTCACTTGCCGGCGAGCATGGTTTGCCGGTGATCGACGATATTGGATCTGGTGCACTTTATGATTACGCGGAATTCGGTATCGGAGATGAACCCCTTGCTGCCCGCAGCCTGGAGGCCGGAGCCGACATCGTGCTGTTCAGCGGCGACAAGCTGCTGGGAGGGCCACAATGCGGCATCCTGGTCGGCCGTGCTGACTTGATCAAGACCATCAGCAGCCATCCCCTGATGCGAGCACTCCGTGTCGACAAGATCACGCTGGCTGCACTGGCCGCCACGCTGCGAATCTACCAGGATCCCGCTGCTGTTGCCGAACGGATTCCACTGCTTCGGTTGCTCTCCACTCCACTTGCCGTGCTCCAGGAACGCGCCGAGACGCTGGCTGGCCAGCTGGAAGGACTCGATGGCCTGGAAGCCGCCGAGCCGCAGCTGGACTCAACCTTCCTGGGAGGTGGCTCGGTTCCCACCCAGAAAATTGAGACATGGTCGGTTGCGATTTCCCCTGCAGGGTGCTCGGTAGACGAGCTCGCCAGCCTGCTCCGCAAGGGAAACCCGGCAATCATGGGCCGGGTGCACCAGGATCGCCTGGTGCTTGACATGCGATCCGTATTTCCGGAACAGGATGAACTGCTTGCCGGAATACTTCGGCAAATCCTCTCCACAGCAGGTTAGTTCCCCCCCATGGCTTCCCCTCCGGCGGAGGCCTGCCATAGAATGAAGTCATCTATTCGAGGTTCCCAGCACTCCCTTTCCTCCTGCCCAACAGGCTGGATGCTTTACCCCCCAAATGAACGGCGAAACATGTCTGGATGTCCAACTCGACCTGTCAACCAGACAGGAAAGAGCAGTAATGTCCGAGCTGCCTGGCACTCGTCATGGTTGCTGGGCCTGTTGCTGCTTTCATTGAGCTATTCAGGCGTTGTCGCCCAGGAGTGGATCCCGTCGCCGGACCAGCATGGCTGGGGACGCTTCAAACCAGGCAGCTGGAAAACCGTTCGCGTGATCAGCGACATGCTCGATGCCGAGGGAAACGTTACCAGCACGACCAAGACCGAGACCACCACGATATTGCTGGAAAAGAAAGGAAACAGTTACACGCTGGAAGTCGAGGTGACCGTGGAAATCGGGGACCGCCGTATCACCTCGGAACCAAAACAGATCAAGAGAAACTTCAGCGTCAACGGCGACAGCAAGATCAACATCAAACGCCAGGGGAAGGTGGACGACCTGGACTTTAACGGTACGGCGATCCCGGTGGACAAGCTGGAGGTCACCCTGCGTGGCGATATTGGTCGACGTCACAGCGTGGTTCTTGCCAGCAAGGACGTGGCTCCTTTTATCTTCCGCCGTGAAACCGTGCTCTACGACACGGAGAACAAGCAACAGTACCGCACACAGGTCTCGGTCGACGAACATGGCCTGGCACACAAGGTCCTGGGGGAAACCAAGACCGTCTGTCATCTCAAGACAGTCCACACACAGAACAAGAAAGTGACGACCAGCGATGAAACATACTGTGCCGATGTCCCAGGCGGTATCATTGCTCATCGTTCCACCGAAACCAATGAAAACGGCAAGGTTACCCGACGCAGCACCCTCGAGCTGATTGACTACGGAACGAAAGACAACACAGGTCGACGCAAGGGAAATCGCACTGACAAGGACAATTCAGACAAACCGACCGGCAATTCTCCGTCGACCGAGAGCCCCTCTCCACGCTAGGGGGTGGATTGCCAAACTTTCTGTGCAAGGGCATAATGCGTAATTCCCATGGCAGCCAGGTGGTGTTGCTATCGCCAGGTGGCCAAAAGCTGACCCCTCTTTCTGGCGAGCCCCACGGACATGGACGAGAAGATCAAGTACACCGGCATCACCTTCGATGATGTCCTTCTGGAACCCGCTTACAGCGAGGTGGTACCGGCGGATGTTGACACGTCCACCCAGCTGACGCGTCGTATCAAGCTGAATATTCCTCTCATCAGTGCCCCCATGGACACCGTCACCGGGTGCGCCATGGCGATTGCCCTGGCGGAGGTCGGTGGCCTCGGCGTGATTCACAAGAACATGTCGATCGAGGACCAGACAGACGAGGTGCACAAGGTGAAACGGAGTGCCAACGGGATCATTCCGGACCCCGTGACGCTGCCTCCAGACTCCTCGGTGGCCGCTGCCCAGGAGCTGATGGACCAGCACAACGTCTCGGGCGTACCGATTGTCGATGGCTCCAAGAAGCTCGTAGGGATCCTGACAAGACGCGATCTTCGCTTCCTGGAAGACGATAAGCTAGCAGTTTCGGAAGTGATGACCCGTGAAAACCTTGTCACGGCGACGGGAACGGTAACGCTTGAGCAAGCTGAGCAGATTTTGACGGCCAAAAAGGTAGAGAAGCTATTACTTGTTGACGATGAATACAAACTAACGGGCCTGATTACGATCAAAGACATCGACATGATGAAACAGTATCCGGATGCGTGTAAAGACACGTCCGGACGCCTGCGTGTTGGAGCTGCGATCGGCGTATTTGACCTGGAAAGGGCTGAAAGCCTGATCGGCAAGGGCGTGGATGTGCTGGTTGTTGATTCGGCCCACGGCCATTCCAAGAACGTCATTGAAACAGTTAAGGAAATC
>JAPYUD010000535.1:0-2784 GCA_029936215.1 Pirellulaceae bacterium
TCCAACAAAGGCTGCAACGGATTCAGCCACGGCTGCCGAGGTTGCAGCGACAAAAGCGCTTGCTACCAACAAGCCATTTGACGACGCCGCGGCAGCATTGGCAGCCAGCCAGGGGACGCAGCGGACGGCAAAGTCAGCCCACGATGTGGCGGCCCGCGACCTGGCAGTCGCCGACCAGCGTGTCCCCGATGCAGAGAAGCTGGCGAAAGACCTCGAAGCCTCGCTTGGCACGTTCACCACCGAACTGGAGACGGCGACCGCACAATCGACTGCCTCGGAAATGCCGATTCGCTCGCTGGCATTTTCCCCGGATGGAAAACAACTGGCCAGCGGTGGAGACTTCAATGTTGTCCATACATGGGATGGTGAGGACGGAAAGAGTATTGCCAGCTACGTTGGGCACGAGGGAAGTGTCCGGGCAGTGGTATTCCTGGATGACGGTGAGTTGATCTCGGGGTCGGCTGACAAGGCCACGGTACGCTGGGATCTGAGGCCAAACTGGGAACTGGAAAGAGTGATCGGTTCTCCCACGGAACCAGGCTTGATTATCGACCGTGTCGTGGCTGTCGATTTTTCCCGGGACGGGACATTGCTGGCAACGGGTGGAGGGGTCCCGTCACGCAACGGAGAGGTCCATGTCTGGAAGGTGGAGGATGGCTCGCCGGTGCTGACCCTTCGTGACGCACATGCTGATGGCGTCAATGGCGTGGAGATATCACCCGATGGCAAGCGGGTTGCCGCGGCTTCGGCGGACAAGTTTGTGCGGGTCTTTGATATTGCCAGTGGGGACAGGCTCGTTCAGTGCGAAGGGCACACCAACCATGTTCTGGGAGTGTCCTGGCGCAGTAATGGCCAGACAATTGCCAGCAGTGGTGCAGATAACACGATTCGCATCTGGAATGCAGAGACAGGGGAACAGATCAGGAGTATCGGTGGTTACAACAAGCAGGTGAGCGCGGTTCGGTTTGTCGGGCAGACATCGACAATGGTGGCCTGTTCCGGCGATAACATCGTGCGAATGAATAACTCGGATAATGGCGGCACGATCCGTAATTTTGGTGGAGCGACTGACTACATGTATGCGGTCGATGGCAGTCCCAACGGCCAGGTGGTCGTGGCTGCAGGCTATGACGGCATCCTCAGGATCTGGAACGGCGTAAATGCCCAGTCGCTCCAGGTGATCGAGGCACCTCAGCCGGTAGATGAAGCAGCGGAAGCCGAATCCGGCGAGGAGTCGAAATAGCAGGATCTTCCCAGCAAGGATGGATATACTGGGCCCGGCGAGCAATGGATTCTCGCTGCCGTTGCACGTGTTCGTGTGACGTGGCAGTTGATTGGTTCGTCTAGGTATATTGTTCCCTAAGCATGAGAGCTGGGTCATGATTCAATTCCTATCCTCCCGCGTGTTTCGATTATCAACCCCTTGTCTTGCTGCCGTATTGGCGGTGCTTGTTTTAACACTCCCCTCGCCGGCACAGGAACTGACGGCGATACCAGGTCACCAGGGGAGTGTCTTCCAGTCCCTTTTTGTGCCAGGTGGCAAGGTCCTGGTCAGCGGAGGACAGGATGCAACGCTGAAAATATGGAATCCAGCCGATGGGACCATGCTTCGCAGCCTGGAAGGACACGAGGGGCAGGTTCTCTCGCTGGCCGTCAGTGCCGATGGACGACGACTGCTGAGCGGTGGGCGTGATAATTCAATACGCCTGTGGGACGTCTTTCTTCCGACTCCCATCGCCGAACAAAAGAGCCATGAAATGGCCATTTCATCGATCGTGGTTGGGCCACAGAACGCCTGGCTGGCGACGGGGTCTGCGGACAAACTGGTGAAAATCTGGCCAGCGGATGAGGGAGAGGTGATCAGCCTGGCTGGACACCAGCAGGCCATCACGGCGCTTGCTCGTAACGCGGACGGAACCCTGCTTGCCAGTGTGGATGCGGCTGGGGATGTCCGGCTCTGGAATCCGACCGATGGAAGTTCGCTCGGAAACCTGGCAGGACACGAGGGAGCGGTTACCGGTGTCCTGTTTCACCCTGTCGAAGCAGAGCTGGTGACGAGCGGAATGGATGGCATGCTGCGCCGCTGGGCGCTTCCGCTGGTCAGCCCGGCACTTGTACCCGCTGGGGAAACAGTTATCGCAACGGTTGCCATGGGGCCCGCCGGGAAGATCGCCTATGCAGGGGACAAGGCATCATTAAGGGCAGTGAATGTCGAAGATGGTGCGGTGTTGAGAACTTTTGAGGGTCAGCAGGGAGCGGTTGCTTCACTCTCTGTCAGCAAGGATGGCGCACTGGTGGCTGCTGGAAATGTCGAGGGAATAATCCGGTTCTGGAAAACGGAAGATGGCACAAGCCCCGGCGAGATCCTGGGGCATGCAGGACCCGTTCATGCAGTCGTGCTCCATCCGACGGAGCCACGAGGCGTGTCGGCAGGTGCTGACGGAACCCTTCGCACGTGGAACCTGCCGATCCAGGAACAGGTGCTGGCGGGACATACGGCTGCACTGGCGGCCGTTGTGGCAAGCCCCAGCGGAATACTGTTTGCAACAGCTGGAGCTGATAAGACAATAAAAACGTGGAACGCGGCGGATGGTGCAAACGTCCAGACGATCTCGGCCGAGGGAGGGGGCGAGGTGCGTGCCCTGGCCTTCCAGCCGGATTCGGCGCAGTTGGCGATCGGTGAGGCAGGTGGTGTGATCCGTCTGGCGAGTGTCGCCGATGGAACACTTCTGGCTGCCTGGCCGGCGCATCAGGACGACATCACAGCGATCTCCTACCGGCCGG
>JAPYUD010000034.1:0-15126 GCA_029936215.1 Pirellulaceae bacterium
ACGTTAACCCAGCCACTGAGGAATTGCCTGGAGGAGCCGGCCAGCAGATCGTACTGCTCGACACCCAGCTCTCGGAATTGATGTCCGGAAAAAGCGAAAGCTGGCAAATCGACGCAGTACGCAGTTCACTCCAGCAGCTCCTCAACCAGGAACTCGGTCACCCGCTGCAACAACGGGTGCATATTCTGCTGGAGCGGATCGACCAGTACAGGCGGGTTCAACAAGGACAACCTCTCGGCCCGGGTACAAGACAGCCAGCGGAAACCACGATTTACGATGCCGCCGGCTGGTTAATGAAGGTACATACCTCCAGCAATCGTGCCCCTCCCTACGCGATTCTCGACAACGACGGCAAGGTGCTGGAGTTTGTCTCCCCCGCCCCTGGTCT
Organism: Pirellulaceae bacterium; assembly: GCA_029936215.1. Taxonomy (GTDB): domain Bacteria; phylum Planctomycetota; class Planctomycetia; order Pirellulales; family Pirellulaceae; genus SAT2750. The sequence continues at coordinate 389 of JAPYUD010000034.1, forward strand.
GAATCTGCACCGCTACCTCAAGAAACGTGTTGGCGTTTTCGGGTACCAGAGCTATCTGCCAAGCCTGAAAACTCCCCACATCACGGTCTACCGCATTGTCGACCTGGCTCGTCATGAGAAGAGGTAGCCTGGGCCCGATTATTCCAGGAAACGGTGCCCGGCCTGGGGACCATCGCTGGTAAGCGTCAGGATTTCCGCCCCCTGCTCGGTCATCAGCACGGTATGCTCAAACTGTGCCGACAGTTTCCCGTCGGCGGTACGCACCGTCCAGTTATCCTCTCGATCAAGCTTGGAGCGATAGATCCCGACGTTGATCATCGGTTCAATCGTGAAACAGACTCCCACCGGAATACGAACACGATCCTGGTCGGGAAAAATTCCCGGGCAGTGGGGCACCGACGGATCCTGGTGGAACTTGCGGCCCAGGCCATGTCCCACGTATTCTCGCACCACACTAAAACCATAGTGATCTGCTTCCTGCTGGATCACGTTGCCGATCTCCACGACACGGCTGTTCGGACCGATCGCTGCAATTGCCTTGTACAGTCCATCCAGGGCACACTGGCTTACCTGGCGGGCTTCAAGGCTGACATCCCCCAGCAGGAATGTCTCGGACTGGTCACCAAACCAGCCGTCCACGACCGACGTCAGGTCGACGTTGATCAGATCTCCCTCTTCAAGCATCTCATCACCCGGGATGCCATGGCAGATCACCTCGTTAATACTTGTGCAGCAACTACGAGGAAATCCACGGTACCCGAGACAGGCTGGGACATGTCCATGATCCAGCGTGTACTCGTGAACCAACAGGTCAATCTCGGAGGTTGTTATCCCGGGTTGGACATGGGGACGGATAAAGTCCATCAACTGGGCGTTGAAGCTGCCCGCTGTGCGCATCTTCTCACATTGCTCCGGGGCAAGTGCAAATTGCTTGAGATGGGAAGATTGCAACATGTTCCAGTTCGTCCAGGGAGGGCAGGGGAAATGGGTCTGGCCGCTTGGCATGCCGGCCACCTGCTGTGCCAACAGACCACAAGTTTACCGCACCAGGACTGCCAAGAGTATCTGGGAATCGACAACTTCTTGAAGCTGGCTGCTCCCTTGAAAACAGACGGTTTGCCAGCTTTCTGGAGAGACTCTAGAATGATCCATTCGACACATGCTTGGGGCAGCACGCCCGGGAAACACAACCTTCGATGCCGAAATATAACCCTTCGACGATTGAACCCCGTTGGCAGCATTACTGGGAAGAGAATAACACCTTCCAGTCCCCCGCCATGCCGGGCGATGATAAACGCTACGTGCTGGACATGTTCCCGTATCCCAGCGGGGATGGCTTGCACGTCGGACACCCGGAAGGTTATACCGCTACCGATATCCTCTGCCGTTTCGACCGAATGTGCGGCAAGTCGGTACTTCACCCAATGGGTTTCGATGCTTTCGGGCTGCCTGCCGAAGAACATGCCATTCGCACAAACACCCCCCCCCGCGTGCAAACCGAGAAGAACATTGAGACTTTCATCCGGCAGTTGAAGATGCTCGGATTCAGCTATGACTGGACCCGGGTGCTGGCAACGACCGATGTCGCCTACTTCCGTTGGACCCAGTGGATCTTCCTGCTGCTTTTTGACTCCTGGTTCGACCCCCAGAGCCAGCTGGGACGGCCGATTAGTGAGCTGCCGATTCCCGATGACGTTCGAGAGGCAGGAGAGACAGCGACCCGGGAATACCAGGATGACCACCGACTGGCGTTCCAGGCAGAGGCACTGGTTAACTGGTGTCCGAAACTGGGAACGGTACTGGCGAACGAGGAAGTCATTAACGGGTTGAGTGAACGGGGAAGTCACCCGGTGCAACGGCTTCCACTGCGGCAGTGGATGTTGCGGATCACCGCCTACGCCGACCGCCTGGAACAGGATCTCCAGGACCTGGACTGGCCCGACGGAATCAAGAAGCTCCAGAAAGACTGGATCGGTAGAAGTCATGGAGCCGAGGTAGATTTCTTTATTGGCCCGGCAGACGATTTCGAGCACTGGAAGCAACAACGAGAGGTGGGTTCCTTTCCCCGCAAATCTGATGACTCGGTGCTGAGGATCTATACAACTCGCCCCGACACGCTCTTCGGTGCCACCTACATGGTGCTGGCTCCCGAGCATCCTTTCGTGGAGCGACTCACCACCGATCTCCAGCGTGACCAGGTCGAGGCATATTGCCAGAAGGCGGCCTCGCGAAGTGATCGGGAACGGACCGAGGATAACCAGGGCAAGACGGGCGTCTTCACTGGTACCGAGGCAATAAACCCGGTCAACGGAGAGCCGATTCCGGTCTGGATCGCCGATTACGTGCTCGCCAGTTACGGGACCGGTGCCATCATGGCGGTCCCCGCCCATGACGACAGGGACCATGAATTTGCTCTGCAATTTGAGCTTCCCATCATCACCGTGTTGAAACCAGATGCCCAGGCTGGCAACGACACCGAAGCCTGCTTCACCGGGGAAGGCCTGGCGATTAATAGCGGTTCTTATGACGGGCTCTCGACCGCCGACTTCAAACAACAGATCACCAGCTTTCTCCAGAACCAGGGTTTTGGTCGCGAGGCGGTCAACTACAAGCTCCGCGACTGGCTCTTCAGTCGCCAGCGTTTCTGGGGAGAACCGTTTCCGATCCTCCACGAACTGGATGAGGATGGACAACCCAACGGCATGATTCGTGCCGTCCCGGAAAGCCAGTTACCGGTCGACCTTCCCGAGATTGAGGACTACAAGCCGCATGGTCGTCCCGAACCTCCCCTGGCCAAGGCGCCCGAGGAGTGGCTCTACCCGGTCATCGACGGGGTGCGTTATCGTCGAGAAACCAACACCATGCCCCAGTGGGCCGGATCCTGCTGGTACTTCCTTCGCTTCATTGACCCACACAACAGTGAGTCACTTGTCGACCCGGAAAAGGAAAAAGCATGGATGCCGGTCGACCTCTATATCGGTGGTGCCGAGCATGCGGTGCTGCACCTGCTCTACGCACGTTTCTGGCACAAGGTCCTTTTTGACCGTGGTCATGTCAGCACGAATGAACCATTCCAGAGACTGGTAAACCAGGGAATGATCCTGGGGGAAATGGAGTTTACCGGCTACCAGGATTCGCAGGGGGAATGGGTAAGCAGCCAGCAGGTCAGACGCGATGAAGAGCGACAGGCAGTCCACCGTGAGGATGGCAGGAGCCTGCAGGAAACATCGCTTGACCGTGCAGAGGTGACCAAGGACGGGGATTCCTTTGTGCTGCTGGAAAACCAGCAGGTCCGGGTCGAGTCCCGTGCTTACAAGATGTCCAAGAGTCGCGGCAACGTGGTCAACCCGGACGACATCGTAAAAGAGTATGGAGCAGATTCCCTGCGGCTCTACGAGATGTTCATGGGGCCGCTGGAAGCAGCCAAGCCCTGGAGCATGGCAGGCGTGAACGGAGTGCGCAATTTCCTGGACCGTACCTGGCGGATGATCGTTGACAACCGTGCCGAGCAGTTACAGCTCAACGAGGCGATCCAGGACGTGAAGCCCAGTGAGGACCAGTTGCGAGTATTACACAAGACGATCAAGGCGGTAACGGCCGACACGCATTCATTGAACTTCAATACGGCAATCGCCAGGATGATGGAATTCGTGAACTTCTTCACTGGCCAGGAGACACGACCGCTCCAGGTAATGAAGCAGTTCATCCTGCTCGTCTCCCCTTACGCGCCTCATGTCGGCGAGGAACTTTGGCAATTACTTGGTTCCGAGACCTCGCTGGCCTACGAACCCTGGCCGGAATTTGATGAAGCACTGACCGTGGACTCACAGGTGGAAATCCCGGTACAGGTGCAGGGCAAGTTACGGGCACGGATCCAGCTGCCGACCGGTGCCTCAGCCGAGGAACTCGAATCGGCAGCCCGCCAGGACGAGAAAATCGCCTCGCTGCTGGCCGAGGTCGAGGTGGTCAAGGTGATCACGGTCCCCGACAAGCTCGTGAACTTCGTGGTCAAGTAAAGGTCCCGCAGCAGCAGGCTAGCTGCCGGAGTTCTTCGCTTCTATCGCCTGGCCCAGGTAGATATCCGCTGCCCCGGCAAGTGTTTCACTGAGCGTCGGATGAGGATGAATCACGCCTGCCACAGCCTCCACGCCAAGCTTGTTCTGTATCGCCACGGCCGCCTCGGCAATCAGTTCCCCGGCACCAGGTCCCACGATACCGCAACCCAGCAACGTCCCATCGGCCGGGTCCACCATCCACTTGGTAAGCCCCTCCGTTCGCCCGATGGCCTGCGCCCTTCCGCTTGCGCCCCAGGGGTAGACCGCGCTGGCGAGTTGCTGGCCGTCATCCTGCTGGATTCCGACCCAGGCAATTTCCGGATCGGTAAAGACAACCGCGGGCACCAAATCATCCGCTCCAACAGCCTGCTCGAACTGGTACGATTCCGCCGGATCCGCCTGGCAGAGCGACTTGATCGCACGTCGTGCATCATCGGTTGCCTTGTGGGCCAGCATCGGCTGACCGGCCAGGTCACCAATTGCCAGGATCCGGGGATCGGCCGTCCGCATCCGGTCGTTGACCTCGATGAACCCATCGCTGTCGATAGTCACCTGCGTGTTCTCCAGTCCAAGATTCCCGGAGCGAGGTTGCCGACCAGTCGCTACCAGGACCCGGTCAAAGAGGTGTGGCTGCTGATCTCCATCGGCAGCCTCGAGAGTCAATTCAACCTGATCTGCAGACAATTGCAGGGCTGAGACCCGGGTATTGAGCAGGATCGCTTCAAACTGCCGCCGCAGGATTCGCTCCAGTGGCTTGACCAGGTCCGGATCGACACCGGGCAGGAGGCGGTCGGTCATTTCCACCACGGTGACGCGGGATCCAAGCCGGGAATAGACGGTGCCCAGTTCCAGCCCAATATATCCGCCACCTACCACCAGCAGGCTCTCTGGGATTTCGTCCAGCTGCAGTGCAACTGTTGAATCCATCACTCGTGAAGAGTCCACTGCAAAGAGGTCGGGGATTGCAGGAGAAGACCCGGTGGCCAAGATGCAGTGATCAAACCCAATCTGTTCGGGAAGCTGGGGATCCTCTCCCTCGAGCCGCAGTGAGTTCGAACTTTCCAGCCTGGCAGTCGCCTGCAGGATGTCGACCTTCCGCTGGCCAGCCAGCATCCCCAGGCCCTTGCCAAGGTTCTCGACCACCTTTTCCTTGCGGGCTCGCAAAGCCTCCAGGTTGATTGTCGGCGTGCCATGGTGGACGCCCCAGTGCTGATCCAGGTGTTCCACTTCCGCCATCACCCGGGTGACATGCAAGAGTGCCTTCGAAGGAATACACCCCTCAACCAGGCAGGTCCCCCCAAGCTGAGAGCGGGAGTCGATCAGGGTCACCTGTAGACCCTGGTCGGCAGCAAGAAAGGCGGCCGCATAACCGGCCGGACCACCACCGACAACGACCAGTTGCTGATGCATTGGCAGAATCAGCGAGAGAGGAACTCGATAACCATGTTCACGTCTACCGGAAGACTGATATCCGACGGGCCAGGATTCCCCTGCATCGTGACACGAAGGGTCTCCGAGTCAAACACCAGCCATTCCACAGTCTCGGGAGAATCATCTGCCGAAAGTCGTTGGTAGAGTTGCAACAGGTTCTTCCGTCGTCGCACCGTAATCACGTCACCGGGACGAAGAATGTAGGACGGCTTGGTCACTTTCACACCGTTGACCTGGAAATGGCCATGGGCGATTCCCTGCCGTGCCTGCGGCCGGGTCGATGTCAGCCCGGATCGGCGAACGATATTGTCCAGTCGTCGCTCACACATCAAGAGCAGGTTTTCACCGGTGTTTCCTACCTTCCGCGTGACGCTGTTGTAATACCGCCGAAGTTGTTTTTCACCAAGCCCGTAGTAGTGCTTGATTTTCTGTTTTTCCATCAGGGCAAGGCCATAATTGGAAGGCCGCCGCCCGCGAGTATGCATCCCCGGAGGGTTATCCCGGCGTTCCATTGCACGAACCGCCCCAGCGCTCTCGTACACCATCGTACGCAAACGGCGGTTGATTCTTGCCTTGGGACCCGTGTAACGACCCATGAGTTCACTTTCTTCCGGAAAAACTGACCCTTTCCGCAACGTCTCTGTGCGATCGGGCAACCTCCGATAATCCCAAAAACCCTCTCCAATCGCAAGGGGGTGGTTCTCTTTTTCGGCACGGAGGCAGGTTACTGGAGCTGACTTTGTCGACGACAAGGCCGTATGTTATGATAGTCTCATGCTGGTTCCAGGCGGATCTCCTGCCAGGTTCCAACGTCATTCGATGGCCCCAGTATCCCACCTGCCATAGCTAACCACGAGATTCACAGATGAAGAGGATTCACCTCTACTGCCTGGCCTGTACAACACTCTGCTTCGGCTTCTCGACCGACGTGCTCAAAGCGGACGAGTTGCTCCCAGCTGACCAGGATATTGCCACGGCTATCGATTTCTATGTCGATGCCCGACTGGCAACAGGGGACATCTCACCTGCGGCCAGGGCAACCGACACAACCCTTCTCAGGCGAGCCATGCTGGACCTGGTGGGACGGATTCCGACAGCAGACGAAGCCCGCCGATATGTCGCAAGCACGGAGAAGAACAAGCTCGAGAAGATCGTCGACCACTTGCTGGCTGACCAGGCTTTCATTCGTCACACAGCAAGCGAGCTGAACACGTTGCTTTCCGATGATCGGAATGAGGACCTGCGGCCTTACCTGTTGGCATCACTCGCCAGCAACAAGGGCTGGGACCAGATGTTCCGTGAGATGATCAGTGGAGATACAAGAGAGCCTTCAAACCAGGGACCAACTTCTTTTGTCCTGAAGAGAGTAAATGACCTGGACAAGCTGACGAACGTTACCAGCGCGGTCTTTTTCGGGATTAATATCAGCTGCGCGAAATGCCATGACCATCCGCTTGTCTCGGAATGGACACAGTCTCATTTTTTCGGCATGAAATCCTTTTTCAGCCGCTCTTTTGGTAACGGTGATTTTCTTGGCGAGCGAGAATACGGGGCTGTTCAGTTCAAGGCAACATCGGGGGAGACGCTGGATGCAAAGATGATGTTCCTGGATGGGGCGACCGTTGGTGAGCCGGAATGGAAAGCCCCGGATTCCACACAGCAGACTGCCCGGAAAAAACAACTTGAACAACTCAAGAAAGACAAGAAACCGGTGCCGGTGCCGAGTTTCAGTCGCCGGGAACAACTCGTCAGGGTCGCGCTGGAGTCCGACCAGCACTCTTACCTTGCTCGTTCCATCGTCAATCGCACATGGTACCGGCTGCTGGGGATCGGCCTGGTCATGCCACTTGACCAGATGCACCCGGAAAACCCATCCAGTCACCCTGAACTGCTCGGCTGGCTGGCTCGGGATTTTGTCTCGCATGGTTATGACCTGAAGAGACTTGTCCGGGGGATCGTCTTGAGCCGCACCTATGGACGAACAAGCCGCTGGGAAAGAGATGAGGATCGACCGCCGGGCAGCTGGTTTGCCGTGGCACATGTTCGCACCCTGACCCCACGCCAGTATGCCACGTCACTACGAATAGCCAGCCGAAGTGCAGAATTCTGGACCAGCGGGAAGACCGAGGACATTCAGAAACGGATCATCGACGAGGAAAACTCGGCCAAAGGACTCTCAAGCAAGTTCGAGCAACCTGGTGAGGATTTCCAGGTCAGTACAACAGAGGCACTGATGTTCAACAACAACGCTGATATCCAGAACCAATTGCTCGCCGATGACGGGAGCATGCTGGTGGGACAACTCAAGCTCCTGGAAAACAATAGCCTGCTGGTAACTGAGGCAACGTGGAATATCCTCGTACGCCCCCCGGTGGAAGAGGAACAGCGCTGGATGATGAAGTACCTGGAGGATCGAAAGGACCGACGACTTCCAGCAATTCAACAACTGGTTTGGGCATTGTTGACCAGTGGAGAATTCCGATTTAACTACTAGAACAACCGTCCGGTAGAAACCGGAGAAATCCCTGCTCAAGCTCCCTGAAGCGTGAACAGGCAAGTAAAATAAGTCCACTGAAGTTCCACCCCATGAAGGGAACAGACGGAAATGGCTCGTCATCCTCGTGAATCGTTCTGTGGATCCCCGGAACACAACTTCAGTCGCCGTGGTTTTCTTGGTGGCGCATCGGCACTGGTTGGCATCGGTGCCGGCCTGGAGACACTGCGACGTCCCGCGATGGCGGAGGAGCTGAAGAAAAAACAGAAACGCGTTATCCTGCTCTGGCTTGCCGGTGGTGCCAGCCAGCTGGAAACGTGGGACCCCAAGCCAGGCCGTCCGACAGGTGGACCATTCCGATCTATCCAGACCAGTAGCCCGGGGATCCAGATCTCGGAGCTGATGCCGAAAATGGCCAGTCGCTTGCAGGACACGGCAATCATCCGCTCGCTGAATACCAGGATTGGCGACCATGGTGGCGGCTCGATCCTGATGCACCTGGGAAGGCGTGACGAGCCCAACCTGAGTTACCCGGACATGGGATCCGTCCTGGCCCGTGAACTTGGCCAGGCGGACAGTACGGTACCGGACTACGTCACTTTTTACACGGCCACGGAGGGACGCGGAAATGCCGTCGGTCGCCCTGGATTCCTGGGTGCACGCTATGCACCCATGTTCCTGACAACCAGTAACAAGCCGGAAGATATCGAACGGATCGAGGGCCTCTCGGAATTCGATCACAAGGAACGGGCGGACCTTCGCAAGCTCTTCAGTGACCGTTTCACCCGGGGAAGGGAATCTGCCCCGGTGCTGGACAGTCACAATGTTGCCTACCGCCGCGTCCATGGCCTGATGGCGAGTGACAAGCTCTTCGATGTCACCGAAGAGCCAGAGAAGATGCAAGCGAGTTATGGTCCCACGCTGTTTGGCCAACAGTGCCTGATCGCACGGCGTCTTGCCGAAGCAGGCACACCCTTCATAAAAGTTTCACGTGCCTGGTGGGATAGCCACGGCCAGAATTTCGAGACGCACCTGGAACTTGTAACCGAACTGGACCACGTCATGTCCACCCTCCTGGAGGACCTCAAGCAGAGGGGTCTGCTTGAGTCGACCCTGGTGATCACGCTGGCAGAATTCGGTCGAACCCCAAAAATCAATGGCAGCCTCGGTCGTGACCACTTCGCGAATGCCTGGAGTGCATCGCTCTCCGGTTGTGGGATCCAGGGCGGCAGCGTCTTTGGCAAGACCGACGAGGATGGCCAGACAGTTGCTGACGGGGAGATTGGAGCTGCAGAGATGTTTGCCACGATCTACAAGGCACTCGGGATTGACCCGCACAAGGACTACTACGTGGGCGCCAGGCCCATTCCCCTTACCGACCCAGGAACCAAGGCTGTTGGCGAGGTGCTCAGCTAGCCGCTGCCAGCACATTTCCTTTTCCGAGAGTATCCGACATGATGGCACACGTTGATCCCACCACGCTGAAAATCACCCGTGAATTTTCGCGTGAGGATATCCTGCTGAGCGTGGCACATCCCGGGGATGCCAGCCGGGTCTTCGTGGGAAGTTCCGATGCACGTATTTACGAGCTCGATACAACTACCGAGAAACCTGAACCCCAGGTAATGGAAGGTCACCAGAGTTATGTCAGCGGGCTGGTCCAGACTGGTACACAACTTATTTCAGGGTCCTTTGACGGCACACTGATCTGGTGGGACCTGGAGACACGCAAGCAGATTCGCGTCGTCGATGCCCACAAGAAGTGGATCCGGCAAATGGCCATCTCCCCCGATGGAAGCCTGGTGGCAAGTGTTGCCGATGACATGGTTTGTCGTGTCTGGAAAACGGGCAAGGGCAAGCTCGTTCACGAACTCAGGGGCCATGCAGAAAAGACACCGCACCATTTTCCTTCCATGCTCTATGCCTGTGGTTTCTCCGCGGATGGCCAGTTCCTGGCCACCGCCGACCGGACTGGGAAAGCGATCATCTGGGATGTCAAGAAGGGCAAGCAACTCGCATCGGTCGAGGCCCCGGTGATGTATACATGGGATCCCAAGCAACGGATTCACTCGATCGGTGGTGCCCGCTCGGTTGCCTTTTCACCTGACAATTCGCTTCTCGCTATCGGTGGCACCGGCAGCATCAACAACATCGATCACCTGGAAGCCCTCTCCCGAGTCGAGATCTTTGACTGGGAAAAGGGGGAGCAAACACACGAATTCCCCGGGGACACGTACAAGGGACTCGTGGAACAACTGGTCTTTCACCCGGAAAACCAGTGGTTACTTGCCGCCGGCGGTGATCATAACGGCTTCATCAAGTTCTATGACTTGAATGAGAAGAAGATCATCAAGCAGGACAAGGCTCCCATGCACATTCATGACCTGGCCATGAACGAAGCACACGATACCATCTACGCTGCTGGTCACGGCAGGCTTGTCATCTGGCAGATGGAGAGTGGCACCCCCGCCACCGAGGGTGACCAGGAGCCGGAAGAAGAGACCCCTGAGAACAACGAGTAGGCGTTGATTCTGGGGATCCTGCATCGTCATCGCGAACTAGCGGAAGGGCTTTGGCTCAGCGCCCCCTCCTCCACGATTTCCACCTCGCCCGTTACCCGTCCGAGGCAGCCAGCGGGCGAGAAGCTCGTTTCGAGCTTCGCTATCTGCACTCATCCACTGATCTGAGAGTTCCTTGCCAAGCAGCTGTTCGAAGGCAATCGGCACATGTTCCTTCTTGACCATCTCCTTGCTGAAAAGAAACTTGATCTCAGCCAACGCACAGAGTGGGTTTTCAGGACGACTTGCCACCAGCGGCTTGATCCGTGACTCGAGCACTTCTTCCGTTGTCTTCTGGGGCACCGGCAGCATCCGGTACTGGCGGTCGGCAAACTGGAAGAGCTTGTCCACTGCCAACTCCAGCGGATCGTCCTTGCCACTCTTCTTGGCTGCCTCACGTTCCTTTTGCATCTTCAGGTTATTAAGAGGTGCCAGCGAGAAGACTTTTTGTTCAGTGCTCACATCAACCACATCGATGGTCGCGGTATTCGCGACCAGGCCGGTCCGCGTGCTCTTGGCAACTTTAATGTTGAAATAGAGCACCACGTCCAGGCCCTGCGCCCTGGCCTTGCCAATCAGTTCCTTGAAGACACCCTTGCCCAGCATTGTCAAGCTGGAAGAAGTGGAGCCGCCGGATCGCCCCGAACCTCCACCGCCGAACATGGCACCAGGATCACCACCTCCTCCTCCGGGAAATCCACCGCCACCGGCTGGATCGCCACCTCCGGGACATCCACCGCCACCGGCTGGATCGCCACCTCCGGGAAATCCGCCGCCACCGGCTGGATCGCCACCTCCGGGAAATCCGCCACCAGCTCCACCGGCACCGCCCTGCTGCCGACCACTGGACGCCGTGCTGTTAAATAACTCGCCATAGTAGCCTCGCTCCGTACGAGCCTTGATCCGGTCCATAACGATGTCCCCAAGATCACCGGCAACTTTCGTCAGTTCCTGGTTGCCACCGCTCCCTCCGCCGGAGCCTCCAAAACCTGCACCTCCCCCGGGGAAGCCTCCCTCGTCACCACCAGGAAAACCAGCTCCACCAGCTCCACCAGCTCCACCAGGAAAGCCACTGTCATTTCCTCCTCCCCGGTTTGCCAGGGAACCATCCAGTTTCTGCTCCTCGCCAAAGGGGTAATACTTGCCACTAAATTTCGGTGGCTCCACCAGCTGAATTGCCATCCCCCACCGTACTGCCAGGGTTGGCCGCTTCAGTCCATTGACCCAGCGGTACTTGGCCAGTACTTCATCTGCACCGCTGTCACCAAGTAACACGGCCGCGTGGATGAATTTCATCCCATCTTCAAATCGCCCCTGGTTCACAAGGCCCTGTCCAATTTCCACCATGGTTGGTGGTTCTTGCTGAGTCGACTGACCCTGCCCGCCGTTGCCTGGAAAACCTGCACCGCCACCTGCGGGATCACCACCGGCGCCGGGGAAGCCACCTGCTTCCGCCATATCACCACCACCTGCACCCGGGAATCCACCTGCTGCAGAATCGCCACCTCCACCGGGGAAGCCACCCGCTTCCGCCATATCACCACCACCCGCACCGGGGAATCCGCCCTCGGAACCCATCATCTCAGCCATATCGCCAGCTCCCCCCTCTCCAGGAGGTCCACCGCCCATCTCCATGCCTTCGCCCATACCACCACCGGGGTCACCCATGCCACCACCGGGGTCACCCATGCCACCCATCATGTCACCCATACCACCGCCACCAGGGTCACCCATGCCACCGCCACCGGGGTCACCCATGCCACCGCCACCGGGAGGGCCCATCCCTCCACCGCCACCGCCGCCCATGCCACCTGGGGCTCCACCTGACGAGCCCTGGGACGAGGATTTTTTCGCTACGGGGGTAGATGTTTTGCTTTCATCACCACAACCGAGCGTGAGCAGCACCAGGGATACGATAGCAGCTACGAGAGTTACATGACGCATGGCCGATCCTCACCGTTAACAGGAGGTTCTCGTTCTGGAAATGATCGAAAAAGTGATCCGGGGTGGAGATACTCTGGTCAGTATCACCGAGTAAATCCATCTATACAACTGAATTATCGCATGCATTCGGGCAAGTGTCGAGCGAAGAATGCTGAATCGTTGAAAGCACGCCAGGTCGCTTGATCGTTGCACGGGTCTGACGTCTAATCGTCCCGTATAACCGGTTCAGATTTCCCACAGTGAAGGGTCGCCGGTGGGTAAGTTAGAAACAAAGAAACAGGACATCATGCAATGGGAAAACTCACAGGAAAAAACGCCCTGGTAACCGGGGCAGGACGGGGTATTGGCAGGGGAATTGCACTCGCATTTGCTCATGAAGGTGCCGACCTATTGATCTCGTCTCGCACGCGTAGCGAACTGGAATCGGTAGCCGCCGAGGTGAAAGAACTCGGTGTACGTGTAATTGTCCAGGAAGGAGATATTGGTAACGAGTCCGATGTCCAGGCGATTTTTGACTGCTACCAATCCGAGTTTGATTGTCTGGATCTGCTGGTCAACAACGCCGGCGCCTTCAACGGGGGCCCGCTGGATGAACTGTCCCTGGAAGACTGGGACCACGTCATCAACACCAACCTGCGTGGACCTTTCATGTGCACCCAACGAGCGATGCAGATGATGAAGCCACGAGGGAGTGGCCGGATCATCAATATCGCTTCGATCTCGGCCAAGCGCGTGCGGTTCAATTCAGCCCCATACTCCACATCCAAGCATGGCCTCTGGGGATTAACCCAGGTGACAGCCCTGGAAGGGCGTGAGCATGGCATTACCTGTTGCTGCCTGAACCCGGGAAATATTCTTACCGAGCGGCGGGATGCCAGCGATTCAGTTGCCGACCAGGAACCGATGATCAGCGTCACTGCCATCAGCGAGGTGGCCCTCCTGATGGCAACGCTGCCAGGGGATGTGGAGATGCTGGAGGCCACGGTCCTTCCCCATCAGCAGCTCTACGTCGGGCGAGGTTAAGCGAGGGGGGGGGTTAATCCCGCAAGGCAAGGGTCATGCTGTAGGCACAGGGGGCAAACACCAGCAGGGGTACCCAGGCTGCCACGACCGGACTGAGCAGGTAGCCATTGTTTCCCATCGCATGGCAGGCGAGCGTGACCGAGTAAAAAACAACTACCACGGCCACGCAGAGCCCTGCAGCCGCGAATACATTCTGATACCGCTGGGAAAGAACCAGGGCGACTCCCATCAGGAAGAGTGTCAGGTCCAGCAACGGGCGGACAATACGGGAATGCAGGGTGACTCTCATCACCGAACGGTAATCCAGCCGCCCGGTTCGCAGGTTGCGAATCAAATGCTGGGACGACTGGTAACGGAAACTGGAACCCGCGGTCGTGAGTCGGTCAAAATCAATCTCGCTGACCACGAAACACTGGTTGGCGGTAAGCCAGGGTGTGTCGCTGGGACTGAGGATCACAGGATCCCGACCACGAAAGACGGAGTCGCACTCGTGGAGATTGCGTGGTTTGCTGACATCCTCCAGCAGGTAACCGGCGGGGTGATCGCCGCTGGCCGGTAGCCAGTTGGCAATGCGTGCCACAATTGGCCGATGAAACTGTCCAATCGGCTGGTGCAATCGGAAGACCGGTTCCACGATCTGGCGATCGGCCCGAAGAGTCCAGCGACCACCAATCAGGATATCGGTGCTCTGATCATGATGTGGTCGAAACGGCTCCTGTTGCGTCCCATCCCAATTCTGGGCTGAACGTGTAAGGCGATCATGGAACCGGGGGATCAGTATTTCCCGGCTACAGACGGAAAGCACGCTCACACCGATTGCTGCAAACACAAGCGGTTTCACAACCCGTAGTGGCCCGGTACCGGTTGACTGGATCGCCGTCAGTTCATTGCGATGTCGCATCCAGACCAGCGTTGAAACGGCGGCAATCAGCGCCAACGGAGCACTGACATTATCGAACAACATCAGTATCCGGGCCCCGTAAAACTCCAGCAGGATCGTGTGGAGACTCCCCCCGGAAGCCCCCTGCGCAATCAGGTCATCGAGCTTGCCGACCATGTCGACAACCACGTAAAGACCGATCATGCCGGCACCGGCCACCAGCAGGATCTTGAAGAAAAGCCGGGTGATATAACGATCAATGATCAACATGGAAGATTTCCATTTCTTCCGCAAACTCGATATGGCTAAACGAGCGTCTTCTGGATTGCCCGGGCGAGGGCTTCAATCCCCTG
>JAPYUD010000536.1:0-2771 GCA_029936215.1 Pirellulaceae bacterium
GCAGATGGGCCAGGTCATTGGCCAGTCCGCACGTGGTGCTGATGTTCCGGGAACGGATCCCATTTCCACCCCCGAGATGATGGCGACCGTGATGCACACCCTGTTCGACGTAGGCCAGTTACGGCTGCGCCAGGGCCTTCCGCCAGAGCTGACCCGCCTGGTCGAGAACGGTCAGCCGATTCAAGAGTTGTTCTAGTACGCTTGTGCTGCTCGCCCTCGGCTCTGGCATCGCCAGGATCGTCGTGGAATAATGGGCTCGCCCTGGCAACAGCCAGGTTCCAAGCACCTTCCTCCGCAGGGGAGATCCTGATGCGAATTGCCACCGGCGGAATTATTCACGAGACCAGCACGCTGGTTGAGACGCGGACCACGATCGAGGATTTCGAGTTTGACCGCGGGATTATTCGTGGCGAGGCGATCATCGATCACTTCCGTGGTACGAATGTCTGTACGGGCGGTTTTATTACCGGCGCCGATACATTCGGATTTGAACTGGTTGGGCTGCTGCGCGCGTCGGCCTTCCCCGGTGGGTTGATCCTGCGGGCAGATTACGATGCCCTCAAGGCGGAGCTACTCGAGCGACTCTCGGCGGCCGATGCCGAGAGCCCGATCGACGGGGTCCTGCTGGACCTGCACGGCGCGATGGTGGTCGAGGGGATCGAGGATGGCGATGGGGACGTGGTGGCAGCGGTGAGAGAACTGATCGGGCCGGATCGGCCGATCGTGGTCACCCAGGACCTGCATGGCAACCATACGCAGCTGCGTGTGGAGGCAGCCGACGCCATTGTTGGTTTTGACACCTTTCCGCATGTGGACATGGCCGAGCGGGGAGAGGAAGCAGCCAATATCATCGACTACACTATTCGTGGCCTGATCAAGCCGACCATGGCCATTCACCAGTTGCCGATGTTCTGGAGTACCACGCAGCAGGTGACGGCGGAACCGCCGATGACCGAAGTGATCCGCCGCGTCCATCAGCTCGAGGCGCGGCCCGGGATTATCACGGTGACTATCGCCACAGGCTTCCCCTGGGCCGATGTACCGGAGGTGGGTGGCTCGGTGATCGTGGTCGCGGACAACGACCCGTCGCTTGCCCAGCAGGCAGCAGACGAGCTGGGAGGGTGGATCTGGGAGAACCGGGAGCAGTGGTATGCTTCGCCGCTTTCCGTGCGTGAGGCCCTCGCCCGGGGGGAAGAGATCGGTCGATACCCCATCGTTTTGGCGGACCATGCCGATAACACTGGTGGCGGATCCCCGGGGGATTCAACCGAGGTGCTGGCGACGTTCCTGGAGATGCAGCTTGAGGATGCACTTGTCCTTTACATGGTTGACCCGGAGGTCGCCGGCCAGGCCCACGCGGCCGGTGTGGGGAGCCGCATCCAGGCGTCGCTGGGAGGCAAGTCCTCACCGGTGCAGGGTCAGCCGGTGGAGATTGACGCCGAGGTGGTGGCAATCTCGGAGGGTGCCTTTGACTATGACGGCCCGATGTTTGCGGGCCTGAGCGGCAGCATGGGAACCTCGGCATGGCTCCGCGTGGGAGGGGTCTCGATCGTCGTGGTGACGGCCCGCGAGCAGCCGTTTGACCCAGCCTTTATCCGTTCTCTGGGGATTGATGCAGCTTCGATGCGTTACCTGGTGGTCAAGTCGGCGGCACACTTCCGCGCTGCTTTCGGACCGATTGCCGGGTCGATCCAGAATATTGATGCAGCGGGTATTCACACGCATGACTTTGCCGCGCTGGGCCACAGCCGGCGGACCCGGCCAGTTTTTCCGGTGGAGATTCCCCCCGCCTCTGGCGAACAGGTAAACTGAAAGAAGTCGTGCTGTGATCCGGCATGTGGGTTTTTGCGGACCAGGACAAATGACCATGATTCCAACGAGTGCTCTTCTGATTCGCTGGCGTTCTCTGCTTGTACTCCTTGCGGCCTTGCTGCTGGTGGCGGCGGCACCCCGCACGGTCATCCTGCGGGGTTCGATCGTCGGCATTACTGACGGGGACACTTGCACGCTGCTGGTCGGCACAACCCAGTACAAGATCCGTCTGGAGGGGATTGATACCCCGGAGCTGGGCCAGCCATTTGGAACGCGTGCCAAGCAGGGTTTGTCAAAATACGTGTTTTCCCGGCAGGTGACAGTGCATGTGTCCGGAAAGGATACTTACGGTCGCTCGCTGGGGACGATTTTTCTGGACGGCAAAAGTGTCAACCAGCAGCTGGTGACCGATGGGCTGGCCTGGCATTACAAGCAGTATTCCAGTGACAGGAAGCTGGCCCAGGCGGAAAACTCTGCCCGGCGTGCAAAACGTGGCCTCTGGGCAGATGCGGCGGCTATTGCGCCCTGGCAGTGGCGGCGGATGAAGACCAGCTCCCAGGCTGCCAGTAAGCCGGCCAGCCCGGTCACCGGCTATTGGCTTAATACCACCAGTAACGTGCGGCACAACAATAATTGCCGCTACTTCAAGAACACCAGGCAGGGCCGTATCTGCACGAAAAACGACGGCCGGGCCTGTAAGGCCTGTGGTGGATAAGGCCCCTTCTCGCTAGCCATTGTCGTGCTTTCCCGCTGATCTCCAGGACGGATCAACCTTTCGGCGGATGCCCAAATTGTGGTACTAAAGAGCCCTCCTGTGGTGGCAAAACTGCTCTTTTTCCCTCTGCTGGCACTCTTGCGGCGTGAAAGGAATCACCCCGATGAAGCGACTTATGCTGCTCCTGTTGCTTGCCATCTCTACCGGATGTGAGATCAAAATCGAGACTGACTTCGACGTCGAC
>JAPYUD010000537.1:0-2770 GCA_029936215.1 Pirellulaceae bacterium
CCTGGTAACCTCCACTCGATTTGTAATAGAGCAGCAAGGCCAGGAAACCGATGGCCATCACGGCAGGAATCATGGCGGTCTTTGTTAATGCCGTCCGGCTCCCGTGATCAAATGCAGTAGTGATTACCTCGTTGTTGGGATGACTCTTGTCTTCCATCGCCTTTTGCTGCTTGGCGGCAGAGAGTTGCTCGAATTCAAACAGGGAAAAACCGAGGTTCCCGCCCCAGGAAGGGAAGGAGTTGGTTTTCGCCTCCTTGTACTCCTCGTAGGTCTCCTTGTCGTTTTCCTGCAAGTAAGTGGTGGTGGCGATGGACTGCTGGACACCGATCATTTCTGCTCCGATAAAACCGACGCAGAGCATGCCCGAGGCTCCCAGGGCACTCATCGCAACCGCACCCGACTTGGGATATCGTTCTCCCGCCACGGCCAGCATGGTCGGCCAGAGAAACGCCTTTCCAAAGGCATAAAGGGTGGCCGCGGCAAAGATCATGAAAACACTGGTAATTTCACTCCCCAGCCACATCAGTCCGCCGACGGCCAGAAGTGAACTCACAAACAACAGTCCAATCGGGTTGATCCGGTGAGCGATCGGGCCGGCAAAAAATCGAAGTGCGAACATCAGGAAGGAGGTGTAGATAAGGATCGTTACGGAGTTTTCGACCAGGTTTTCCATGAGCCGCGTTTGCCATGAATCAACACCTAATTCCATGTAACCGATCAGGGCATGAAGAACGATCAGGACCAGGAAGGGAATGGAAGCGAAACAGCTGAACAGAGTGAGAAAGCTCACCTTGCCACCCTGGGATACCGTGTCCGGGAAGGCCTCCTTGATAACCATCAGGAGCAGGACAATTAGGATAAGGGAGTATGCCGTCAGGGAATATTGCCAGGGAATCTCTACAATCCAGGCGGTGCTGTTCTGGAAACAGGCTGCCAGGATTCCGCCAACAATCAGTCCACCGGGCCATCCTGCATGCAGGACATTGAGGTAATGAGTTTGGTTTTCCGGGTAGAGCTGGCCAATCAACGGGTTGATCACCGCTTCATAAAGACCATTGCAGACAGCAAACAGGAAAACACTCCAGTACAACATGGCGGTCACCTTGGAGGATGCCTCGGCAGCACCGTCGGCTGTCAGCCAGCCTGCGTGCAGCGAGGGTGCCATCAGCAGCATGATAGCGCTCACGAGATGGAGAACCACTGCCAACAGGATCAGTTTCTTGTAGCCAAACAGTTCAACCAGCATCCCTCCCAGGAAAATAAATATCCCGAATCCCAGGAAGCCGGCTCCCATGATCATCCCGAAGGTGGCACCAGAAATATCAAAATCGGTTGCCCATGCGGCGCCACTTGCTGCACGCGTGGCAAAACCAGCACCTGCAGCGACAAGCGTCAGGAAAGAGGCGATCAAGAGGACTCTTCGGTTAATATTCATGGCTCTTTTATCTCATGGAAAGGAGTGCTGAAAGACCCTGTATAATGCCAGGACCGGAAGATCCCATGGGCAGAAATGCGACCGCTGCTAGCTCCTTTGATAGCTGTTTCACTACCGTTTGTGCAAGCCCACTTGCACCGACCCCTAAAACGCTCTCCTGTGAATGACGATTGCCTTCCTGTGAGACAGGTATTCCGAGGCCCAGGGAGCCCGATTTCTCTTGTCGTGGAGGCCGTTTTTTCCTAACCTGTGCGGTATTGCGTTGGGGGACTGGTTGTCGCCAGACAGGGGAACGAGTCATTCCGGTTTGAGGCCGCTCGCAGGCCGTTACCATTCTCCCGACGCCCTCTGCCATGGATGGCAGGGACTCCCGCAAATGGGACCAGCAAGGAGGCTGCCGATGTCACCGCGCCGAGCGGAATACCTACCGTCCCCGCAGCGGTCACTGGGTACCATTGTTATCCTTGCGGCGGTGATGGCCACCGCTGCCCTGGTAGGAGTGGAGTGGATCCAGCACGAGCTTGAGCGACGCTTGTCGGTGCAGGTGGAGCAGGAGCTGAAGAGGAGATTTCCCCAGGTGAAGTGGCATGTCGCCGGGGTCCGGCAGACAACCGGGGGAATCCTGCTTTCAGGGGTAACTGCGACCCTGCCGACGATCGAGGGAAAATCCAGGCCACGGCCGATACTGATGGCCGAGCAGGTGCAATTGAAAGGGAACCTGGATACCCGTCACATGATGCTTGGCTCCACACGTATCAAGGAAGTGATTCTTGTCCGGCCGCGGCTGATCGCAGAACGCCTCGCATCTGGACAATGGAACCTGACAAAGTTGCGCCCGGCGATCCCCCTCTTGCCGAAGGATGTGCCAGCGGTGGAGATCAAGGGTGGCAAGGCGGAAATCACCGATTCTAATGGGCCGCTGTCTGGGACGATTATCGTGGATAATTTCCAGTTGCGATTAACTCCCCCGGATGAGCAGTTGGACTCGCACTGGAAACTGGCGGTGGCTGCGACCAGCCATGATTTTGATGCACTTCGTCTTGACGCCCGGCTAGATTTGAAATCTCGACAGTGGGGTATTGAGGGAACGGTCAGTTCGCTCGATGTGAACAACCTGTTTGCCGCCCTTGCTGCCCGGCAGATGGATGTGGAGTCCCTGGATAAATCGACTCGAATTTCCGGGGACCTGGATGCCCGTTTCCAGCTGGCTGGCTCACTTGATTCCGGGACGGCGGTGGCATTGGAAGGGCACGAGGAGCCAGCGGCGAAACTGCGAGGGCGGTTGGATGCGGAGCTGACAAACGGGCAAATCCAGGATGACCGCCTGCCTTACCC
>JAPYUD010000538.1:0-2763 GCA_029936215.1 Pirellulaceae bacterium
ATTGAGGCCATCCCCAACGCTTGTCTGCCAGAGCTGGTTTCCGTCCAGGTCAAAACAGAAAACTCCGGATTTGCCAAAGAACACAAACAGGTGTTTCCCATCAGTGACCGGGGTGCTGGCGGCATACCCGTGATAGGCGCCTTCTCCCTGGTAATTATGTTCGGGCAGCTTCGGTTCGAATGTCTTCTGCCAGATGATATCGCCAGACCTGCGGTTCACGCAGAGCAGGTGTCGCTTGAGAGCATCCTGCTGGCCCTGGCCAGCTTCAAGCCCGTAGCCGGAATAACTGGTGACGTAGACGCGTTTTCCCAGCGTGATCGGGGTCGAGGCACCCGGGCCCGGAAGCGGCGTGCGCCAGGTAATGTTTTCTGTGGAGGACCAGCTGACGGGCACGTCCGTAGCAGTTGAGATTCCCATCCCACCAGGACCACGGAAGCGAGTCCAGTCCGCTGCATCGAGAGAGCTTGTGATCAGCAGGCAACTGGTGGCGAGGATCGCAAGGGTCATCTGTCGCATGAAAATACCTTTCAATCGATTTATTGGGTGCAAGGACAAGTACTTCCGGTCACGGGTCTTCTTCAATCAGCTCATCATCATAGACCTGTTCCAGTTCGCGGACTTGTTGCGAGAGTTCCTCGCTTTCTTCCACCTTGCTGGAAATCTCCAACTCCCATTCGGTACTCTCGGGCCGTAGTGAATCGAGGTCAAGTTCCAGTTGCAGGATCTTGGCCAGTCGTCGGGTGACCGCTTCAATGCAGAGTGGATTTCTTCCCTGCAGGTAACTGGGAATTTCGGCCACCAGCGAGACCATCTCCATGTCGAACTCGGGTGCCCGAGTCATCAGGTAACTACTAAAGGACCCCGGGCCCTCGTAGGCGGTTCGCCCAACGCCGAAGACCTGCATTTCCCCGAGAAGTTCGGGAGTGGAGCAGGTGACGAAAAGCCGAGGTTCACGCGTGTGGGGTACCATGCCGCCAAACGAGCCAACAAAGAGAATGCGCTGGATATCGAGTTCCTTGCAGAGGTGGAAGATGTCCTCGCTGAACTGTTTCCAGCGCATGTTCGGTTCCTTGCCGACAAAGAAGATCACCTGGCCGCCGGGATAAGAGTAAAACTCGTTGGTGGGCATCTCCGCCCCCGTGATCAACCCTTCCTCGATATGAATGTAGGGTCGAAACAGGGCAGACAACTCCATCGTGCCAGGGAAGTTGTAGATGTAGTACGGTTCCGGGTCGATGCTAGCGATTGGTGTGGAATCAAAAAGCTCGACCAGGCGTTCAACGGTACCGGTGGAAACATCCCCTCCATCCATCCAGCCGGAAAAGGCCAGCACGAGCGTGGTCTGCTTCAGTTCAGGTTTGTTGAGGATTTCAAGTGATGGTGTGGAGTTAGGAGCCATTTCTCCATGATAACGAAAACAGGCTCGTGTGGAAAACAGGTCGCTGTGAACCACATGACGAGAAGCAGGTGGGTGTTGAGTTGTCACCAGGAATCGTGGATAGTAACCACGTTCCTGAACAAGTCGTCTCCCGGGTGTTTTTTGCGATGATGCGATATTTCTCCGTTGATGGAAATTGCCTGGTACTGTTTCTGCTTGCCAGCCTGTGGAGTATTCCACTTGCTGGCGCGGAACCGGTCCGTCGTTTTTCTGTCGAGGTGGACCTGGGAGAGGACCTGGGGCAGAGTTTCGGTTCACTGCTGGAAGTGGTCAATAGCGAGGGAGACGTGGTTGCCGGGGCGGGGTTTAGCGATGTCTACAACACTCGTTTTCGCAGCGACCGTTACACGCTCCATTTTTTTATCCGTCCCGGTAGCGGACGTGACCGTTACACGGTTACCCGGCTTCCCCATCCGGACCTTGGGACAGGTGTCTACCTGATGGACATGGACCAGCAGGTCTTTTCCTGGACGAGCGCCGTGAGCAGTGGCTTGCGACTGTGGGATGGGGCCGGAAAGAAATGGATCGTGGCCCCGGGGACCCAGAGCCTCGCCTCGGGCGATGGCCAGATGCGACTTGCCGGGGAAGTTCTCCGTTTCCGGCGAGGGGGAGTGAGTTACCGTGGAAAGACAATCCTGGAGGGACCAAAGCTCGGCTACTTCTACAATTTCTATTACGCTCACGGCCACCTTTTCTTCTACCATACCTCCCGGGAAAGGCAGGGGTTTACTCGCATCCATGCCTGCCCCTGGAAGCCTGGCGACGACGGGCCGCTGGACGTTGGTGCGTCCGTAACGGTCGATGCGAAGTATCTTGGTGCCACGCCGTTTGCCTGGGGGCAGTACCAGGGGCAGGTGTTGACGGTGAGTAATTACGGTGGCGTCTATGTTTTCCAGCAGGGAGCGTGGCGTGTCTTGCTGGAAGGGGATGATCAAGTCAGCTACCAGGTCTACTCGATACTCAATTTTCATGACCGCCTTTACCTGGCCCAGTATCCCACGGGTCACCTTTTTGAATATGACGGCCAGAAACTGACGCACCGTGACAATTGGCCGCCGCGATTGCCAGGTGTCTCGACGTCGGCACGTGAGGCCCAGACGATGGCGATCTATGGTGGGGATCTGCTGGTGGGAGTCTGGCCCTGGGCGGAGCTCTGGCGATACCAGCACGAGAGCGGGAGCTGGCACTCGATGGGCCGCATGTTCAGCCATCCGGAATTGACCGCCGAAAAGACCCATCCTTACGAGAAGGATGCGGACCGTCTCGGGCTGGTGACCAATCACTGGGGCCAGAGAATTACTGGGATGGTGGCTCTCGGGCAGGAC
>JAPYUD010000539.1:0-2761 GCA_029936215.1 Pirellulaceae bacterium
GGTCTTTGATGAGTTCGTGGAGCTGCACGGGGACCGTCATTTTGGCGATGATCGCGCCCTGCTCACCGGATTCGGCAAGCTCGATCAGTTCAAGGTGATGGTCGTGGGGCATCAGAAAGGACGCACCATCAAGGAAAAAAACCAGTGTTTTTTCGGCTGCGCCCATCCGGAAGGTTACCGCAAGGCACTTTCCAAGATCCAGCTGGCAGCCAAGTACAAGCTCCCGGTCATCACCATCATCGACACACCCGGCGCCTACCCGGGAATCGGGGCGGAGGAACGAGGCCAGGCCTGGGTCATCGCCCAGAACATGTACGAGATGTCCCGCATGGAGATCCCGATTATCTGTATCGTTATCGGGGAAGGGGGGAGCGGCGGGGCACTTGGAATCGGGGTAGGCGACCGCGTGGCAATCCTCCAGCATGCCTACTACTCGGTCATCAGCCCGGAGGGATGTTCCGGCATTCTCTGGAAGAGCGGTGAGTATGCCCAGCAGGCTGCGGAGTCGCTCCGATTCACGTCCGATCATCTCGACCAACTGGGAATTGTCGATAAAGTCATTCCCGAGCCACTGGGAGGAGCACACCGGGACCATCAGCAGATGGCTGTCCAGATCAAGCAGTACCTGGTCAAGACCCTGCGGGAACTGGTGAAGATTCCCATGGAAGAACTTCTGCAACAACGCTACGACAAGTTTCGCACGATGGGTGTCTTCCTTGAAGGACAACCCGCGGATGAATCTGCCGACTAGGCAAACTCCACGAGCAGGGGAGTCGAGTGATGGGTAACGACCAGAACAGCCCGACCCCCATCCAGCCCTCAGGCCGCCGCCAGCTTACGCGGCGCAAGAAAATCCTCTTCGCCAGTATCATGCTGCTGTTCTGTTACTCGATGGCAGAACTTGTCCTGACACTCCTTTACATGCGAGGGACTCTCTCGCCAGCGCCCAAGTCAACCGTGGTGCAGGAACAGGTAGAGCAGGGTGCCAGCAGGAAGTTTGACCCGGTCCGTGGCTGTTTTCTCACTCCCCACCAGGCCCGCATCGCCATCGTCGCTTCCAACGGGATGATCGAGTCTGTCGGCACCGTGCGGGGAAACGAACAGGGATTTCCCGACCGGGATGACTTCCAGCTGAAACGGACCAATGACCGCGTTCGTCGCTATGCCGTCCTGGGAGACTCCATGACCGCCGGCCAGTTTCTTAAACGCAACTGGCCGGACATGGCAGAGGACCTGGCCAGCGGCGAGGAGATGCCACTTGAGTTATTTAACTTCTCCGTCGTCGGTGGTGGACTTGATAACTGGCGAAGCGTGTTGATCGATCACGTCAAGACCGGGGGTTACGAACTGGATGGGGTGATCTTTGCACTCTGCTGCGACGATCTGCATCGGGGTTTCACGTTCTGGGATGACAACCAGGTCGAGACGGATGAAGAGGGGAGAAAGTGGGGCAGCTACGGCCGCATGCCGTCGCGTGACAAGCTCGATATTCCCGCCAACCTTGAGCAGGCTTCCTCCTTCCTGTTGCCAATCAACTGGCGACTGCTTTCCACCGGAGAGTTTGACCAGCTCCTGGCAGGAAAAAAACGGCTCTCGGTGGACCGCGAATTGAAGCTCTATCTGACTTCACGCTGTGTCTCGGGTGTGGCACGCCTGTTTGGTGTCGATTTAAGCCCGATTCCCCAGTTTCCGCCCCTGGATCCCGCCTGCCTGCCATTAATGGATGAAATTCGAGAGTTTCTCCAACAGCAGCAACTCCCATGCCTGGTCGTCCAGCTCCCTCTCAGGCATGAGTTGATCGGACAACTGGAGCGAGCTCAAGGGACCGGGATTCCCCAGCAGACCCGGCAGTTTGTCAATCGTATCGGTGCCACGGTGATGGACGGCTCCGAGGCGTTCCAGGGACTGGACGAGAACGGCATCCGTGATTGCTGGCTGCCGTACGATGGCCACTGGGGCCAGTCCGGATCCGATCGATTTGCCCGTTACATGGTCAAGGCGATAGAAGACTGGGAACGGACGAGGGGCAGGTGACCAGAAGCGGGCAATAAGCCAGCAAAACCAGCCTGAACATCGATGATCCTGAACGTCCGATAATGTTTCTTATGTTCGGTTATGGCCATCTCGTTCCAGACAGTTGGTTTTCCCGATTTCCCCCGCCGATCGACTCTCGCAGGCGAACTCGCCGCTGGACCTGCTCCCAGGCCACAGCCAATCCCCCCTGCTCAACCGCCCCGGTCGCCAAGCGGGATCGGGGCGTCCGCATCGCACACCCACGGTTTGCATTCGCCCGGCGGCACCCCTCAGCGAGCTACCAAACGACCGGTTCTGGATCCAGAGTTCACAAAGCGCGAAAAGGGGGCTTTGAGGGCTGAATTCCTACCAGCCAGCCCATCAAATCCGGGTACAATGCCCCCTGCCCTGACAGCCCCCCTGCCAGGCTGCCCCTGGACAGCAGCAGAAACCACAAGATGTTATAAAAAACCCATGACGTTTTTTCCCTGCAAAAGGCTGCTTTTCGTCCTGCTGGCATTCCCGCTGACAACTGTCACTGCGGAGGAGAGTCACTGGTCCTTTGTCCCGCCACAGAGGCCCTCCTTACCGCTCATCGAAAACACCCCCTGGTGCCAGACGCCGGTTGATTACTTTGTACTGCAGAGGCAGCAGCAGCGAAGACTGGAACCCTCTGTGCAGGCACCACGGGATGTCCTGATTCGTCGCGCCTCGATGGATCTGACCGGCTTGCCGCCAACACGCCAGC
>JAPYUD010000540.1:0-2756 GCA_029936215.1 Pirellulaceae bacterium
GTCCATTCCAACGATCGCCGCCCTGCTGGATGTGGAACCCGGATCTGCCACTGCAGCAGCTCCCCCGGTAGGAAAGTCCATCTGGGACGCGGCAGCAGCAGGAGACCTCGAGCTTCTCCAGGCCAACCTCAAGGTTGGGAATGATATCAACGCCATGGTACCAGCAGGTCTCCCGGGCGCCGGTGGAACACCGCTGCACATCGCCGCAATGTCAAACCAGGTTGAAGTGATAGAGTTTCTTCTTGGCAAGGGTGCCGATGTAAACATCAAGGCGGGGGACGAAAACGGCAGCACTCCCCTGCAGTGGGCCGCTGTTTTTGGCAAGTATGAAGCGGTCAAGGCGCTGGTCGAAACCGGCAAGGCCGACGTCAACGCGCGGGACAATAACAATGCAACGGCCCTGGATGCCCTCCCTTTTGATATCACCTTTGGCACCGATCCAACCATCGCGGTAGACAAGCCGAAAATCAAGGCTTACCTGTTAGCACAAAGTGCCAAGCCGGGAGCGGGTTCGGATCCCGGTTCCCCAGCACCTTCGAGCAGTGCCAAGGATATCTGGACTGCCGCGGCCGAGGGTAATATCGCGGCCATCCAGGCGCACCTTGATGCCGGGGTCGACATCAACGCCCGGGTCCCGGCAGGGGCCGAGGGTGCCGGGGCAACTGCCCTGCATATTGCGGTCATCGCCAAGCAGGGAAAAGTCGCCCAGTTCCTGGGGGACAAAGGAGCCGACCCCGATGCCAAGGCGGAGGATAAGGATGGGGGCACTCCGCTGCACTGGGCCGCTGCTTTTGGCAATATCGACTTTGTAAGGGGCCTGATCCTCTACAAGGCAGATGTCAATTCCCGCGACAACAGTGGCCTCACCCCCCTCGATGCGCTTGCCACTGATCCGAGCGGGGGTCTTCTTGCCAAGAACCAGGAAGTGATTGCCAACAAGGAAAAAATCAAGGCACTGCTCCTGGGAGAGGGCGCCAAGACCAAGACCGAACTGGACCAGTAGCGGGCGGGAACCCGCGTTCAGACGTTGTCGACGATGCCGTTGAGCGTTTCACTTGGTCGCATGGCGGCAGTCACTTTTCCTGGATCCGGGTCGTAATATCCACCCGTATCGACCGGTGCCCCCTGGGCGGCGAGGAGTTCCTCGAGAATCGTTGCCTCGTTTTCTGCCAGGGCCGTGGCAATCGGGCCAAACTGCTCTTGCAGATCGGGGCTCTCCGACTGGGCAGCCAACGCCTGGGCCCAGTAAAGTGCCAGGTAGAAGTGGCTACCCCGGTTATCCAACTCGTTCACCTTCCGCGACGGCGACCGATTTTCCACCAGGTAGGAACTGGTCGCCTGGTCAAGCGTATCGGCCAGCACCTTGATCTGTGAGTTGCCTGTCTTTTCAGCACAGTCCTCCAGCGAGACCCCCAGGGCCAGGAATTCTCCCAGCGAATCCCATCGCAGGTGCCCCTCTTCCACAAACTGCTGTACATGCTTGGGAGCCGATCCCCCGGCACCGGTCTCGAACAGGCCGCCACCAGCCAAGAGCGGCACGATCGAGAGCATCTTGGCGCTGGTCCCCAGTTCCAGGATCGGAAAAAGGTCGGTCAGGTAATCCCGCAGTACGTTGCCGGTCACCGAGACCGTATCGAGGCCATCCCGGCTGCGCTGGCAGGTCACGCGGGCCGCCTCGACCGGCGCCAGGATCTGGATGTCCAGCCCCCCGGTGTCATGTTCCAGCAGGTACTCGTTAACGCACGTGATCAGGTTCGCGTCGTGGGCCCGCTCGTCGTTGAGCCAGAAGATGGTCGTGGCCCCGGTAGCCCGGGCCCGCTGGACCGCCAGCTTGACCCAGTCACGAATCGGAGCATCTCGGGTCTGACACATCCGCCAGATATCTCCCTGCTCGACCGGGTGTTCCATCAGCACCTCACCCGTCTCGTCCACCACGCGTACCGTTCCGGCCGCGGAAATCTCGAAGGTCTTGTCGTGAGATCCATATTCCTCGGCCTTCTGGGCCATCAGGCCGACATTACAGACGTTCCCCATGGTGGTCACATCGAAGGCACCATGTTCTTTACAGGAATCGATCGTGGCCTGGTAGATCCCGGCATAGCAGCGGTCCGGGATGATCGACTTGGTGTCATGCAGCTCCCCGTCCGGTCCCCACATCTGGCCCGAGGTGCGAATCGCTGCCGGCATCGAGGCATCAATAATCACGTCGCTGGGAACGTGCAGGTTGGTGATCCCCTTGTCCGAGTTGACCATCGCCAGCCGCGGCCGGCGGGCATAGGTCGCCTCGATATCGGCCTGGATCTCGGCCCGCTGGTCCTCCGGTAGCTCCTCGAGCCTGGCCTCCAGGTCCCCCAGGCCATAATTGGGATTCGCTCCCAGCTGGTCAAAAACAGCCGCGTGTTTTGTGAAAAGTTCGTCAAAGTAGACGCTCACAACATGTCCGAAGATGATCGGGTCGGAGACCTTCATCATCGTCGCCTTGAGGTGGAGCGAGAACAGCACGTCCTTCTCGAGGGCATCCTCGATTTCTCTTTCCAGGAAATCCCTGAGTGCCTGGCAGCTCATCACCGAGGCGTCGATCACCTCGCTCTCCTGCAACTGGAGATCCTCTTTCAGCGGCGTGGTCTCGCCTGCTTCACTCACCAGCTCGATTCGCACGCTGCCGGCGGCGGCCATCACGTGGGACTGCTCGCTGCCAAAAAAATCTCCCTCCTGCATGTGGGCCACGTGGGATTTGCTTTCGCTACTCCACTCGC
>JAPYUD010000541.1:0-2756 GCA_029936215.1 Pirellulaceae bacterium
GATCACGAGAGGGCGGGAGAGGTGATCCTGGTTTCCAGTTCGCACAGCTGGCAGGCGTATTACTGGTGGCAGGACGATGCCCGGGCACCCGATTTTGCCCGCACTGTCGATATCCACCGCAAGCCTGGATACGATCCGGTGGAACTCCACCTGGATATGGCAACCAGGGGCGTGCCGCTGGATGCGACCCTGGTACGTGGCTCCCACGGGGCACCGGTTCAGTCAGAATCGCAGTGCGGCATTGTTCTCAGTTCACGACCGGGTGTCCTGGGGGAGCGACCACTGGCCGACGTCGACATGGCAGGAGTGATATTGCGGCAGTTCCAGGAACCTCCCCTCGGGGAGGGCGTGTCGGCAGATTGACAGCAGGCTGTCACTTCAGCTCACGAAGCTTGATCTGGCGAAACTGGACGAGCATCGGTGGGCCGGCATGAAGTTGTAGTGCAAGGATGCCTTTCATGGCTCGCTTGTCGACCTGGTTGTCGATCACGTCGACTGTCACCTTGCCATTGATCTTCTGGACGAGGTGGTTTCCCTGGGCGGAGATCGAGTAACTGTTCCACTTTTCCTTCTTGATCCCGGAGAGGATATCCTTGTCCTCGCCGGTCTTGCCGACGGTCTTTTTTTCACCACTCTCGCTAATTTCCACCTTCGTCCCCCGCATCGCCAGGATACCGCGTCCTCGCTCCTCATAGAGAATCCCGATGAACTTGAATCCAGCGTCAATATCTGCCTGGTAGCCTCCAACGACCCAGTTCCCCAGGTCCTTGCTGCGATACTGGATTCCCGAGTTGCCTCCTACCATGCGAAACTCCAGGTCCAGCTGGAAATTCTCCAGCGTTCCTGCTCGCCAGATCAAGAAGGTATTTCCCTGGGTGGGGTTCGCCTCGGTGGTCTGCCCCGTGATCACCCCGTCCTTGACCGACCAGAACTTGGGATTCCCATCCCATCCCTTGAGTGTTTTGCCATCAAAGAGTGATGCAGTACCGCTCTCTGCCTTGTCCTCGCCACAGAGCATGGCACCAGGGGCAAGGAGCAGGAGCAGGGCCAGGAGAATTATTGGTCGGAACGTCATGGGGTTTTCCTTTAGAAAGAACAGGGGTGCAGGTTCCAGGTTCAGGAACCGAATCATGTTTCAATAGTCTTTGCTTCTGGTAACTCGGGCGGTTCGAAGACGAATCCCTTACTTTGCTGAAAGAACTCCACCGGGTTCTCATAAACCACCTTGCGGATCAGCTGTTCGCCATGGCCCCGGCGACGCATTTCGATAATGAAATCGGGTACGGCAGTAGGTTTGGATGGGCCCCAGTCACCAGCCGAATTAACCATCAGCCTGTCCGGACCATACATCTCGATGATGTCAGCCGCTCGCTGGGGAGTGCACTTGCTGATCGGGTAAAGTGTCATGCCGGCCCAGAATCCCTCGGCCAGGACCGGTTCCACGGTATGTTCCTCGACATGGTCAATCAGCACCCGACTGGGATCGACATGGTCATTGGAGAGCAGCATGTCGAGAATCATCCGGGTTCCCTGGTACTTGTCTTCAAGGTGAGGCGTGTGGATCAAGATCTGCTGG
This sequence comes from Pirellulaceae bacterium, assembly GCA_029936215.1. Lineage (GTDB taxonomy): Bacteria > Planctomycetota > Planctomycetia > Pirellulales > Pirellulaceae > SAT2750. Next base: position 1,577 of record JAPYUD010000541.1, read on the forward strand.
TCATGGTGAACGGCCAGGTCGACATGTTCCATGAAAATGGTGGATTCGTTCCGGGTGTTCTTGTTGAGGCCAATTTCACCGATTCCAAGGACTCCAGGGAGATCCAGGAACTCAGGGATCATCTCGATGACCTGCCGCGAGAGCTCAACGTTTTCAGCCTCCTTGGCATTGATACAGAGCCAGGTGAAATGCTGAATTCCGAACTGGTCAGCACGGTTTTTTTCGAAGTCAGTGAGTTGCCGAAAATAGTCTCGAAAACTCTCCACACTTCCGCGGTCAAAACCGGCCCAGAATGCAGGTTCGCTGAGGGCAACACAGCCCATGCGGGCAAGCGTTTCGTAATCATCCGTGGTACGGGAGACCATGTGGATGTGTGGGTCAATGTAGTACATGCGTTTCACTCCAGGGGGAGTCTCTCGAAGGCTAGGACCGGGAAATCTCCAGGCCAAGTTCCTCACGCCAGTTTTCACTGAACTCGCGCGAGAAAACCAGCTGGACTTTTTCCGCACGGTCAGGGCAGGACTCATCGGCCACGAGTTGCAGGCCCTGCTGGATCAATCCCAGCCTGGGGTCCTGGCGATAATCTCCACCGGACCGGTCGAGCCGATCGAAGGAGGCTGCCAGTTGCAGGATCTTGGCGCGTATTTCCAGGTACTCGCGTTCGAGCACTTCGCCCGCTGTCATCGGACTCGACATGGTGAATTCCCTCTCCAGATCACGACATGTGTGTTGGGGCGGAGGACAACGTGCTTCTTTTTAGTATCCCTCAGACTTGCACGCAAGTTGATCGAGGGACTGGTTTAGCCGTGCGGGGAGTGCTCCACGACTGCCAGTAGCGCAGCACTGAACGACCTGCCAGAAGAGAATGGATAACCGGTCGAGGATCGCCGGTTAAAAGGCCCCGTCTTCACCCCGACGGGGTGGAAAACGTTGCTTGCGAGTTTCGTCGGGAAGTGTCGGAGCAGTTTCCCGTTTCTGCAGATCCCCGAGGAACTGGCTGGAGTCGGCAGAACGACCAAGTGACGTCGTGAGGACTTCTCGCTTGTAACCGACGTACTTGAGGAAAGTCGGGAAGGTAATCTGTTCCACGTCGTAGAACTGGACTTCTCGAATCAGTTCGGTGTAATTCTTGTTATTCTCGAGTGTCTTGGATCCCTTGATCAGGTAACGTGTATTGACC
>JAPYUD010000035.1:0-2783 GCA_029936215.1 Pirellulaceae bacterium
GCCGCTCGACTCGCTCCCGGATGAGTCCCGCTGGTTGGTGTCCTGCCTGGGTTCGACTGGCAGGGAGCCTTCTTCCAGGCTGGTAGGACCGAGCGCATGGAGCATGGCCTGCAGGCGGTGACCGAGTGCCACGGCCGTGGGGATTCGTGCCGAGGGAGTCTTGTGGAGAAGTTGCATCACGATCCGGTCGAACTCGATAGGGATGTCCTGGCGGATCTGAATCATCGGCTGGGGGTCGCTGTATCGCAATTTGTGTATCACCTGGGCAGCCACCTTGGAGGAGAAGGGGGGCTTGCCGGTCATCAGGGCATAGATCACCGAGCCCAGGCTGTAAAGGTCGCTGTGGATGGTCGGCTGCTTGCCCTCGGCCTGCTCCGGTGCCATGTAATCGGCAGTACCGATGACCGAGTGGTCGGCGGTCAGGTGCTGGGATCCGAAAAGCCGGGCAATGCCAAAATCGGTTAGCTTGACCGTTCCCTCCTTGTCCATCAGCAGGTTTGCCGGTTTCAGGTCGCGGTGAATGATTCCCCGATCATGGGCATGCTTGAGGGCCTTGCAGATGTCGAGTGTGATTTCGATCGCCTCCTGCCAGGAACAGGGGCCGAGTGACTTGAGTCGCTGGTGAAGACTCTCCCCCTCGACCCGTTCCATGACGAAGAACAGCGTCCCGTCCTCCTCGCCATGCCCATGCAACTGGACGATGTTGGGATGGTGGAGTTTCTTGAGAGTTTCAATTTCCTGGGCAAATCGCTGCCGCAGGGATGGCTCATTCGCGCCGAGGCGTGAAAGCACCTTGATGGCGACAACATCGCCAGTCTGCTGGTGGGTTGCTGTGTAGACAGTTCCCATGCCACCCTGGCCAAGGGGTTCGCCAATCAGGTAGGGTCCAAGTTGCACGGGAGCCATGAGGCACCAGGTCCTGGGGGAAGTTGCCAGTTACCAGTTATGAAGGATGGCGAGAGGACTGGCAACTCACTTGAAATCCCGGGATGGTACCACGATGGAAATCTGCTCGGACAAGTCCGCGATATGATCGACAATCAGGTGAATAACGGAGTTGCGTGATTCGAGTCGTCCGCTGGCAATCCAGGCATGGGCCCTGCGGGCAACGGTATAGAACTTCTGCCAGGTACGTTGGTGAATGATCAGGTTGATGGTGCCAGTTTCGTCTTCCAGCGTGACAAAAGTAATTCCCCGGGCAGTGCTGGGACGCTGGCGAAGCAGGACCAGGCCGGCAACGCGAGTGGGCTGGTTGGCAGGCAGGCAGGGAAGCTGGTCTGCCGGGATAACACCCAGGTGCTCCAGTTCCTGGCGGCAGAAAGAGACCGGGTGGGCCTGCAGGGAGAGACCGGTGGACTTGTAATCCGTGGCGACTTCCTCTGCTGCCGAGATGGCAGGCAGGCAGGGAGGTTGGTCCCCGGGAGCAGGGAGTGAATCAAACAGGGGCAGTTCCCGGGGACGAGACTGCTGGGCCAGGGATTCCCAGAGAGCATGGCGGCGGTCCTGCTGGAGTGATGCAAAGGCACCCGCGGTTGCCAGCTTCATCATCACCGCCCGGCCCAGGCCGGTACGCTGCTGGAAATCATGCTGGGACTGGAAAATCCCGTCCTGGCGTGCTTCCAGGATCGCCTGGCGGGCACTGGCGGGCAGTGCCCGGATGATTCGCAAGCCAAGTCGCAGCCTGGTTGGTTTGTCGGCAGGATCGGTTTCCAGCGTGCAGTCGGACTCGCTCCGGTTGATATCGACACCACCGACCGTGACACCATGCTCCCGGGCATCGCGGACCAGCTGGGAGATGCCATAAAAACCCATCGGCTGGCTGTTGATCAGTGAGGCAGTGAAAGCGGCCGGGTGGTAGTACTTGAGCCAGGCCGAGACGTAGACAAGCAGGGCAAAGCTGGCAGCATGCGATTCGGGGAACCCGTATTCGCCGAAGCCGCGGATCTGCTGGAATACCTGCTCGGCAAACTGCGAGGAGAGTCCACGGGAATGCATGCCGTTGACCAGCTTCCTGCGAAACTGGTCGATCAGCCCCGGTCGCCGCCAGGCTCCCATGGCCCGCCGCAACTGGTCCGCTTCCCCTGGAGTAAAACCGGCTGCCACCACGGCCAGCCGCATTGCCTGTTCCTGGAACAGGGGGACACCGAGTGTCTTGTGCAGGACATCACGGATTTCCGGCGTGGGGTAAGTGGCCACTTCCTGGCCAGCCCGGCGACGCAGGTAGGGATGGACCATGTTGCCCTGGATCGGGCCAGGACGAACGATGGCGATTTCAATCACCAGGTCGTAATAGCAGCGGGGCTGGAGGCGAGGTAACATGCTCATCTGGGCACGGCTTTCAACCTGGAAAACCCCGATCGAGTCGGCCTGGCAGAGCATCTCGTAGACGCGGGGATCCTCGGCAGGAATGGTATCGAGCTTCCAGTCGCCCTGGCCGTGCTGGCCCAGTAGCTGGAAGCACTTGTGGATGGCAGTCAGCATGCCAAGCGCCAGACAGTCAATCTTGAGGATCCCCAGTTCTTCCAGGTCATCCTTGTTCCACTGGATCACCGTCCGCCCGTCCATGGCCGCGTTCTCAATCGGTACCAGCTCGCAGAGAGGCCCCTGGGTAATCACCATGCCTCCCACGTGCTGGGAGAGGTGGCGGGGGAAGCCTGTCAGCATGGTGACCAGCCGGATTAGCTGCTGGCCAAGGGGGGATTCGGGGTCCATGCCAACCTGCTGGCACCGCTGCTCGAACTGGTCATCCCGGCTGCGGCCGTCCACCTGGCGGGCCAGGGTGT
>JAPYUD010000035.1:2793-15010 GCA_029936215.1 Pirellulaceae bacterium
GCCTTGCCCACATCCCGGATGGCCGATCGTAGCCGGTAGCTTATCACGACACCGGTCATGCCGGCCCGCTGGCGACCATACTTGTCGTAGAGATACTGCAGTACTTCTTCCCGCCTCTGGTGCTCGAAATCGACATCAATGTCCGGGGCCTCGTTTCGCTCTCGGCTGATAAACCGTTCAAACAATAGGTCCGCCCTGTCCGGGTCGACCGAGGTGATCTGCAGGCAGTAACAGACTGCCGAGTTGGCTGCGGAGCCACGGCCCTGGCAGAGGATGTCCCGCTGGCGGGCAAAACGGACCAGGTCCCAGACGGTTAAGAAATAGGCCTCGTATCGAAGTTCCTCGATCAGTTGCAGCTCGTGCCGTAACAGTCGCTGGACCTTGCCGGGAATGCCCTGCGGGTAACGCCAGTGGGCACCCTGCCAGGTGATCTGGGCCAGGTGCTCGATGGGTGTCAGGCCTGCCGGGGCCAGCTCCTCCGGGTACTCGTAACGCAACTGGTCAAGGGAAAAACGGCATTGCCGGGATACCGACTGGGTCCGTTCCAGCGCCTCGGGAATGTCGCGGTAAATAGCCGACAGCTTAGCCCGTGTGCGGAGGTGCCGCTCGGCATTGGGGAATCGCTGCCGGCCGGACCGGGATACGGTGCGATTGTGAGAAATGGCGGTTAGCACGTCGTGCAGTTCCATCCGGTCGGCCAGGTGGTAATGCACGTCCCCGGCGGCCAGCAGGGGGAGGCGGCTGGAGCGGGAAAGCTGCTGTAGCTGCTCGATTCGCTGCGCGTCGTTGGGGCCCTGGTGGAGCTCGACAAGCAGGTGGCCGCGGTCCTGGAAAAGTTCGTGGTAACGATGCAGCTGCTCTTTTGGGGCCAGCGGGGTATCGGCCGTGAGGCGATCGTGGTTGCCAGAGAGTGACCTGCCAGGGCCATGCCAGTGGGGAATCACCCCCGCCAGCAGGCCCTCGGCGTGGTCTGCCAGGTCCTGGAAGCGAAGATGGCACTCGCCCTTCTCCGCCCGACGTCGACCGACCGTGAGGAGCCGGCAGAGTTGACCATAGGCGGCGCGCTGGGGGGCCCAGAGCAGGCAGGCGGGGGCATCCTGGAAAGTAACCTCGGCACCAATGATCAGGCCCATGTCCAGATCATGGGCTGCCGTGTGGGCGCGAACAACACCCGCCAGGGAATTGCGATCCGTGATCGCCAGGGCCGTGTAACCCAGCTGGTGAGCCCTCTGGATCAGCTCGTCGGGATGAGAAGCCCCCTGCAGGAAGGAATAGTTTGTTTTGCAATGCAGCTCGGTATAAAGCATTAGGGAAGTCTCCAGTTCAAGAAAACTCGCCGTGCAGGAACCAGCTTCCCCGGTAAAGATCCTGGTAAATCCAGAAACGATGACCCGAAACAAGCTCCACCCGGTAGTAATCCCGCCGTACCGCCGCCTTCCGCCACCAGCCGGTCTCGATCCGCTCCGGACCCCAGTGATGGGCGACTCGGTAGCGGCGATGGTTGTCGTCAAAATGACGAGGGAATTCGCCCGGGCATGACCCGGCCGGGGAAAGTCGCCGGGGGGTCGGTAGCAAGAGCAGGGGGCGGATTGTGCCCGGGGCCAGGGTGCGGCCAGGGCCGCGACGGGAACTGCTCGGACGGGAAGGCTCCCAACAGTGTTCCGGCTGTGCCTCGGGAAGCAGGCGGGGATGAATCACGCTGTCAGCTTCCAGGCGGCAGCAGAGTCGCTCAAGCAGGTGACCAAGCGAAACGGGGAGTGGTCGATGATTGGAGGAAAGATCCCCTGCCGCAGGAGAAAAGAGCTGCTGCTGGTGTCGCTCCAGGGAGCCGGTCATGGTTGCTTCCATCTCAACCTGGCTGACCTGGCCGGGCAGGTCGAAGTGCTCCAGGTGCAGCCTGAGCAGGCTGGACAGGTGCCCGGGGTCCACGCTGGGAAGGTAAAGCATGAGGGAGAACTCGTGCTGCTTCCGCTCGCCCTGGAAGCGGCAGAGGAGCTGCAGGATTCCCCGGTTGCTGCCAGCGAGTGAATCAAGCAGTTGCCGGAGTAGATGTTCAAGTGCTTGCTGCACTGCCTGGCGGCTGACAAGTGGAGGTTCGAGCAGTTGCCGGTGCAGGTGGGAGGCCGATGGCTGGCAACAGGGAAATAGCTCCTGGCGGTCTCCAAGAGCATAGTCCAGCTGCCGGCAGAGTTCCGGGCCGAATCGCAGGGAGAGCTGCTGGCGAGGGAGCTGCCGAAGCTGGCCAATCTGCCTGATTCCCAGCTGGTGCAGCAGCCCGCTCACCTGGGGGGAGATCCGCAGGGCTTCCACCGGAAGGGGGTCCAGCGATGCCTGGGTCTGCGAACATGGTACTCGCCAGGCCCCGGCGGGACGGCCAAGGCGAACGAAACGAGTCGGTATCGAGACCGGCAGGCTGGTGGAAAGATCGCTGTAGTGGGCCAGTGCCCAGGCAGCACCCGGGGTGCCAGCATGGGCCAGGCGGACCTGGTACCCGCGGGCAGAAAAATTGTCCTGGATCGTCCGCAGTAACCGCTGGCTGTCGCCCGAGTCAGGAACCAGGTGCCGGGTGTGAAGCAGCAGGGCCTGCGGGAAAGACTGGCAACCCCCGGGACGCACGATGTCCGCTGCCGACTCCAGGCTGGCCTGCGGGCTGAACTGCAGGCAGGCCTCGGCCAGCAGTTGCAGCTGGTTGTGCTCTGCCTGTGAGTCCCGGGGGACCAGCTGGGGTGCGGGCAGGGCCAGGCCCCGGCGGTCCCAGTTCGCCTCCACCTCGGCCAGGGGAGTGCCCGGCTGAATTCCCGCCTGGCAGGACCGCTGGCAACAACTTACCACCCGCGTGCCCCGGCTGCCGGCACGAGATGCCGAGTAGATGATGATCGGGCGACCATACAATTCCGGCCGGCAGGCAAGAATGTACTGAAGAGGCCAGTCGGGAAGCCAGATGCAGAGCGTGGACATGGGAAAGCAGTTACCAGTGTGAAATGCCAGGGGCTGCTGGAGAAACAGGTCGCCAGCAGCCCAGGGACCTATTGTGGCAAGCAGATTACCGCCTGCTTGCCCTGCCCCGGTCCCTGGCAGCGAATGATCGTGATCTCAAGCTGACGCAGGGGGTTGCCAGGAGGAACCAGGCCCTGCAAGGGAACTGGCCTGACCAGCAACTGCAGGTGTGCCCAGGAAGGACGTCCCAGCATGCGGGAACTGCGAACCAGGCACCCCAGCGTGCCCCCCTGTTCGGCAGACAATTGCAGACGCCGGAAATGACGGTCGTCACAGTGGCCCAGGGAAACCCAGGTTGCAGCAACTTCCGGCGATCGAAGTAACTGGTCCAGGGCCCAGAATTCTTCCTGGGCAGATCCGCTGCGCAGCAACAACAGCCTGTCCAGGTCGATGCCGAGGGTAGAAGCTGCCGGGGGAAAGAAAAACTTTGCATGATCCAGGACAGCCAGCATGCCCCCCAGGGAGACCGCCTGCCAGGCCGCCTGCAAGGCCAGCGTGCTCGCACCACTGCCATCTCCCTCGCCCAGCCACTCGATAAGCTGGCCAGGTAGAAAGCCGCCCCCGGGGAGTATGGCGTCAAGCTCCTGGGAGCCGCTGCTGACCACGGTAGTGCCTAGGGTGGAATTCCCCGAGCTGTAATCATGGAGCCGCTTACGCAGCCGCTGAAGCTGCTGTACAGGGACCTGGGAAGCTGTTTTCGGTTGCCGGAGCATACTCTTTCCCGCCACACGGTATTATTCTGAATAGTGTACATATGTATATTAAATGGGAGGTTGGATACTGTACAAATGTATCGTATATCTGTCAAGCATTTGATCAGTTTTTTTAGAAGCGATCCTGGACGGATATGTAAAAACACGCTAATCGCTACTGACAATTCCACCTTCTCTATTGTCTACTGGTAATTTCCCGCCTGGATAAACTCGTGGTGACTCGCATGGTCCGGACCCGTTTTGCTCCCAGCCCTACCGGCTACCTGCACATTGGTGGAGTCCGCACGGCCCTGTTTAACTGGCTCTATGCTCGCCAGCACGGCGGGCAGTTCATTCTGCGGATCGATGACACCGACCAGCAGCGGAACGTGGAAGCGGCCCTGCAGCCGATTCTCGACGGTTTTCGCTGGCTCGGTATCGACTGGGATGAAGGTCCTGAAGTGGGTGGCGAGCGGGGACCCTATTTCCAGTCCGAGCGGTCCGATCGTTACCAGCAGGCCGTCGACCAGTTGCTCGCCAGCGGACATGCCTACCGTGACTATTCCACCAGCGAGGAAGTCCAGCAGGAGCGGGAGCAGGCCCAGCAGGAAAAACGGCCTTATCTTTACAGTCGCCGCTGGATGGCAGAAACAGACCAGCAGGCGGCCCAGTACGAGGCGGAAGGACGCCAGGCGGTGGTTCGCCTGAAGATGCCCCGCGAGGGGACCTGCCAGATCGATGACGAGGTACGCGGACAGGTCGAGTTTCCCTGGGAGTCCGAACAGGACATCGTCATCCAGAAGGCCAACGGATCCTGCCTCTATCACCTCGCCAGCGTGGTGGACGACCACGATTTCGAGATCTCGCACGTGATCCGGGCCGAGGAACATCTTTCCAACACGCCCCGGCAGATCTTTATCATCGAGTCGCTTGGATATCCTCGCCCCGCCTATGCCCACCTTCCCTACGTGGCAGAACCGGGAAGCAACAGCAAGCTGAGCAAACGGAAGATCGACAAGTACCTGAAGAACCCGGACTTTCAACAGCTCTACGAGCGGGGTGAGCAGATTGCGCTTCGCTGTGGCCGGGAGGTCTCCGCCGAAACCTTCAACCCGGTGCTGGTCGACTTCTACCGCGATGTCGGCTTTCTTCCGCATGCCCTGATCAACTACCTGCTACTGCTCGGCTGGTCGCTGGATGACCATACCGAGCAATTCACTCTCGACCAGATGATCGAGAGCTTTTCACTCGAGCGAGTCATCAAGTCTCCTGCCAGCTTTGACCCGGCCAAGCTTCTCGCCTTTGAGCAGCGGGAGATGGACGAGCTGCCGCTGGAGCAGAAAGTGCCACTGGTGCTTCCCTACCTCCAGGAGGCTGGCCTCGTTGACGAACCTCCAGCGGATGAGAACAGTTCTTGCCTGCAGGGTATCGTGGAGGCTGCGGCGGAACGGATCACGATGGCAGGCGACATTCTCCAGTTTGATGATTTTTTTGTCGCTAACGAGGAGCTCGTGTACGACGAGAAAGCGGTGGAAAAGAGGCTGCTCAAGCCGGAGGATGCTTTCGAGCTGCTGGGCCAGTTTCGGCAGCAGCTGGCCGAGCTGGATTCCTTTGATGCCGGAGTGATCGAGGCGGCCATGCGGTCGTTCGTGGAACAGAGGGAATTGAAGTTTGGACAGCTGATTCACCCGGTGCGAATTGCGGTGACCGGCAAGGCGGTGGGTTTTGGTTTGTTCGAGACCCTGGCCATTCTCGGACAGCAGCGGTGCCTGCAGCGGATTGACCAGTTGCTTGAGCATCACGGGCACGGTGGAGCGGACTAGATCCGCGGTTCAGCAAGACTTCGCCGGACGCTACAATCAACAGCAGCGGCTGTGAGCCTACAGCCTCCAGGAGAGCAGATTACCATGAACGACAAGCCCACCCCTGACGAGAATCCTGCGGAAGAAACTGAAACGCTTCATTTCATCCAGCAGATCGTCGCCGAGGATAACGATTCGGGAAAACACGATGGACGTGTCCATACCCGTTTCCCTCCCGAGCCGAACGGCTACCTGCACATTGGCCATGCCAAGTCGATCTGCCTGAATTTCGGTATCGCCGCTGAAAACAATGGGAAGTGCAACCTGCGTTTCGACGACACCAATCCAACAAGGGAGGACGTGGAGTTTGTCGAGTCGATCCAGCAGGATGTCCAGTGGCTTGGCTTCCAGTGGGATGAATTGTTCTTTGCCTCAGATTATTTCGAGCAGATGTACGAGTATGCCGAGCAGCTGATTCGCGACGGCAAGGCTTATGTCTGCAGTCTCAGTCCCGACGAGGTCCGCCAGTACCGTGGCAGCTGGAACGAGCCAGGCCGCGATAGCCCTCACCGGGAACGCTCGGTCGAGGAGAACCTGGACCTCTTTCACCGCATGCGGGCCGGTGAATTTGAAGATGGCGAGCACACCTTGCGTGCCCGCATCGACATGGCATCCCCCAATATGAACATGCGTGACCCGCCGATCTATCGCATCCGTCGGGCCCATCACCACCGCACCGGGGATGCCTGGTGCATCTACCCGATGTATGACTTTGCCCACTGCCTGGGCGATTCGGTCGAGGGGATCACGCACTCGATCTGCACACTGGAATTCGAGGACCACCGGCCCCTCTATGACTGGTTTCTTGATGAATTGAATGTCTACCACCCTCAGCAAATCGAGTTTGCCCGTCTGAACCTGACCTACACCATGATGAGCAAACGGAAACTGCTGGAACTGGTCCAGGAGGGCCAGGTCGGTGGCTGGGATGATCCCCGCATGCCGACCCTGATTGGCCTGCGTCGACGGGGATACACGCCCCAGGCGATCCAGAACTTCTGCCAGCGGATCGGGGTTACCAAGTACAACAGCACGCACGAGATGCTCTGGCTGGAGGACAGCCTGCGAGAGGACCTGAACAAGCGTGCCGAGCGACGGATGGCCGTGCTGAAGCCGCTCAAGGTGATTATCGAGAACTTCCCCGAGGGAGAGGTGGAACAACTCGAGGCGATTAACAACCCCGAGGATTCCTCCGCTGGCACCCGTTCGGTCCCCTTCAGCCGGGAGATTTATATCGAGCGAGGTGACTTCATGGAGGATCCCCCCAAGAAGTTCTTCCGGCTTGGACCGGGACGGGAAGTTCGCCTTCGTTACGCATTTTTCATCACCTGCGTCGATTATACGACGGATCCGGAGACCGGTGAGGTGACCGAGCTGAGGTGTACCTACGACCCGGAAACGCGGGGCGGATCGGCGCCGGACGGACGTAAGGTAAAGGGCACGATTCACTGGGTCTCGGCCGAGCAGGCGATCGAGGCAGAAGTCAGGCTCTACGATCACCTCTTCCAGACGCCCGATCCAGGGGATCTCCCGGAAGGGGGAGATTACCGGGACAATCTCAACCCGGATTCGATCGAGGTCCTCTCCGGCTGCAAGCTGGAACCGGCACTCGCCGGCGCCGAACCCGGCAGCCGCTGGCAGTTTGAACGACTCGGCTACTTCTGTGTCGACAATGTCGATTCAACGGCCGACGCTCCGGTCTTTAACCGCTCGGTCACATTGCGTGACAGCTGGGCAAAGATCCAGCAGAAGCAGACGGGGAAATAACCCTCCAGGGAATCAGCAGATGCCGGAACTGGGAGTCAATATCGACCACGTCGCGACCCTTCGCCAGGCGCGAAAGACGTACGAGCCGGATCCGGTCTGGTCGGCGGTGCTGGCCGAACTGGCAGGCGCCGACGGGATCACCATTCACCTGCGGGAAGATCGCCGACATATCCAGGATCGTGACCTGCGGGTGCTGCGAGAAACGGTCCAGTGCAAACTGAACCTGGAACTTGCCTGCGACGCGGAGATCGTGCAGATCGGCTGCCAGTCGGGTGCCGACCAGGCGACGCTGGTGCCGGAGAAACGGGAGGAAGTGACCACCGAGGGAGGACTCGACGTGGCCGGCAATTTTGACTCGGTCCGGGTCGCTGCCGACGCGCTGGCCGATGCGGGGATCGTGGTGAGCCTTTTCCTGGATCCGGTGGCGGAACAGATTGATGCGGCAGCTCGCATGGGAGTTGCCGCGGTGGAATTGCACACCGGCCAGTATGCGCTCTCCGCTGGCGATGACCGCCAGGTCCAGCTGGAACTGCTTGAGGCTTCCGGCCGGCAGATTGTGGATGCCGGGATGCTGCTGCATGCCGGCCATGGACTCAACTACCGCAACGTCCAGCCAGTCGCCCTGATCGACCAGATGGCCGAGCTCAACATTGGCCACTCGATTGTTGCCCGGGCCGTGATGGTAGGTATCGGGCAGGCGGTGCAGGAGATGAAACAGCTGATCGAGGAAGCCTCCACTTCAGGCTGACCCGCCGCTGGTGATCGTGGCTCCCTGGTTGCAGGGCCTGGCAATCTCGACCTGCAGCGTTTCTCCCGTGGGGCACTGCCTGAGCTGCTCACTTACCAGCTCGGCCTGCTGCTGGTCCTCTGAGAGCACGAACAGGGTAGGTCCCCAGGAACTCTGGCCCACGCCGGCATAGCCCAGCGACCGGAGCCAGGCAACTCGCCGGTTCAGTGCCTCGCCGTTGTATGCTCCACCCTGGACAGAAGCGAAACAGCTGCCTGCCAGGTTGCCATAGCGATAAACGCTCTCGGCGAATTCAGGGAAATCACCATCGGCCAGTGCTGGCAGCATCTGCTGCTGGATTTCCTCCAGCAGCTGGCTGGTTACCCCTGCCGGTACCGCTGGCAGGGCCCGGAAGGCATCCAGCTCTGCCTGCCCGCTGAGTCCCTTGTTCTGGTCCGACCGGGCCAGCACGATTCGCCACCCGGGCGGAACCGGCAGGCGACATTCCAGCGGGGCAACTGTGTCGGAGGGCCGGCGACCACGTTCAACCAGCAGGCCGCCGTGGACAAAACCGTGGGTCCCGATCGCGGAGCGGGCGGCGCGGCCGGAGCAGGCAGCTAGCTCACCGATCGAAAGATCCGGCATCCCCAAAAAACGAGAGAGCCCAGCGACCACCGAGAGCCCCAGTTGCGTGCCGCTTCCCAGCCCGACATGTTGGGCCGGAGCCTGCTCAACGGTAAGCTGGCAGTCGGGCAGGGATTCGTGGCCATGGAATCGAGCCCATTGCCAGGCAAGTTGCTCGACCCTTTCCGAGAGTGGACCGCGTGCCGTGAATTCTCCTGCGGGGAGGATCTGGAGCTTCAGGCCCGGGGGCCGGATCATCAGTCCCACGCCACCATAGGGCTGGTCATCATGCCCGAAGCTGAGCAGGCCAAGATGGATCCTGCCGGGGGCATGCACATGTACTTCTTCTGACGACATGATTCTCTCGAGCCGGAAAGGATCCACTTTTACTTACCGTGAAGAAGCGAGCGACGCTTCAATATACTGCTGCAGCAGGGCAAATGCCCGGCGTTCGGTGTCACCCGCTGTCTTTTCCACCGGGCTGGCCAGCTGCTGCATCTGCTGCTGAATCTCTTCGGCCGGGATCAGCTCGACACGGGTCGCCAGGATCGCCGCTTCCAGCACCGCATGCCTGGCCCGGTTAAAACCCCAGAAATCCCTCAACCGGCCCTGCTCGACCACCTCGCAGTGGAGACGGGCCCGTTCGCTGCTGTCGTCCAGCTCTCGAACCACGAAGGCATACCAGCGGCAGCAATCGACAAGGATCGTGCCGTTACCGGATTCCAGCTCTTGCGTGGCAGGTCGATCCTCCCACTGGTCGATCGCGGCTCGGGCTAGCAGCTCGACATCGTCGACCACGTGCAGGACTCCCTTGTGGCTGAGTTTCAGGTTCTGGAAACTCTGCGACGACTGGAAGGGGCGGAGCAGGAATTGATCCATGGACGACTCGATCGACGGTCCCATGGGAGCAATATTCAACTGCCCCGTGCTGCTTGTGGTGGTCACGATACCTTCCAGAATCACAATTCTCTCCATGGGGGGGATTGGTGTCGGTGGCCAGCTAGAATGTGATCGGATGACCTGCCGGATCGACAGTTTCCCTGCCTGCCGGTTGCCGGGATTCGAGCACCGGGATCGGCCCAGCAGTGGCCAGGCCCGCCAGCTCGAGAAACTGTGCCAGCAGGCGGTAGCCCTGCTCGGTGAGCACCGATTCCGGGTGAAACTGGACACCCACCAGTGGCAGCTCCCGGTGCCGGATGCCCATCACCGTGTCGTCGTCCAGCCAGCAGCTGACCTGCAGCGATGCCGGGAGCGACTCCCGGTCGACGATCAGCGAATGGTAGCGGCAGACCGTGAGTGGATTTGGCAGGCCATGAAAAATTCCCTCCCCGTCATGCTCAACAGGACTGCTGCGGCCATGTACCGGCTGGCTGGCCCGGATGATGGAACTTCCCAGTGCCTGGGCGATGACCTGGTGTCCCAGGCAGATGCCCAGCATTGGCAACTGGCCGGAGAGCTGCCTGACAAGCTCCAGAGAGATGCCCGCCTGGTCGGGAGTGCAGGGGCCCGGGGAGAGCACCACCGCGTCGGGTGAGAGCTCGCGGACCCTCTCGAGCGTGACCGCGTCGTTTCTCATCACGAGCGTCTGCTGACCCAGCTGGTTGAAATAACGGGCCAGGTTGTGGACGAAGCTGTCGTAGTTATCGATTAACAGGATCATGGTCTTTTCCGTCAGTCGTCAGGTCACTGGAGCGAATGTAATATACCGGCGGCCTTCTCCCAGGTCTCGGTGTACTCGCGGTCGGGATCCGATTGTGCCACGATACCGCCGCCGACCGGGAACTGCCACCATCCCCGGCCTGCCGTGATCGTGCGAATCAGGATGCTCAGGTCCATCGCCCCCCCCAGCGAGATATAACCGAGCGAACCGCAGTACGCTCCCCGGCTGGTCGGTTCGAGTTCCGTGATAATCTCCATCGCCCGCACCTTTGGTGCGCCCGTGATGGAGCCCCCGGGAAAAGCACCACGGAGCAGATCGAGAGGTCCCTGGTCTTTCCTGAGATGACCCTCGACCACGGAAACCAGGTGCTGGACGTACTGGTACCGCTCCAGCTCGCAGAGCGTGCTGACATGAACGCTTTCCACGTCGCATGTGATCGACAGGTCATTCCGCAAAAGGTCGACAATCATGATGTTCTCGGCCCGGTCCTTTTCGCTTTGTCGCAACTCCTCGGCAAGCACCAGGTCCGCTTCCGGGTAGAGCATGCGGGCTCGCGTTCCCTTGATTGGCCGTGCTTCCACCTGTCGCTGCCTGACACGCAGGAATCGCTCGGGAGACGCACTCACCAGCTGGAAACCATCGAGGGCGAAATAGCCGGCGAAAGTGGCTGGGTTGCGTTCCCGCAGCCGCAGGTAAAGTGAGACACTGTCATCCTCGGCCGGGTAGAGAAGACGTTGGGCCAGGTTCACCTGGAAGACGTCCCCGGCATGGATGTAGTCCACCACCCGCCGTACCGCCTGCCGGTAGCCATCCGGGGAGAAGTTACTGGTCAGTCCCGACAGATCGCCAACCTGGTGCTGGGTGACAAGTGACGTGGCGGGCAGCGTCTGGCTGTCACCGGTTGCAGCCGCAGCCGGGGGGGCGTTGAGCCACTGGCGAAACTGGTCGGCCCGCTGGCGGGCACGCTCCATGCGTCGTCCTGGATCGGTCTCGGGCAGCCCCTGCGAGATGATCCAGGCCCGGTTCTCGAAATGGTCAAGCGCCAGTACCACGTCGTAAAAACCGATAGCCAGTGTCGGTAGCTGGAACTCGTCGTTGCGAGGCTCCGGCAGGTCTTCCAGGCTGTAGGCCAGGTCGTAGCCAAACAGGCCGGCTGCTCCTCCCTGGAAGGGGGGCAGGTCCTCGCGGTGAAGCGTCGGTGTACTGGCGGTAAGCTCGTCGAGTTTCTGCTGGACCTGCGAAATCGCGTCCTCCCCTCGCCCCTGGCACTGCAGGAAGTCGTAGGGATCTGCCGAGAGGAAGGAATAGCGTCCCAGCTCCGGGTGCTTCATGGCACTGTCGAGAAACAGGCAATGGGGGAGCGATGCCAGCCGCAGAAAAGCAGCCTGGCTGTCCGGCATCGGCACGATTTCTTGCACCAGCGGCAACTCGCTCCCCGGCGAATCACTGCTCTGGGCGGTTCGAGACTGGACCTGTTGTGCCACCGCGCTAATCTCCCCTCGGGCCCGAAGGACCCCTGGCAAGGCGATGCGTCGGCTCAGGAGAAGTCAGGAATCCCCAGTTGAGCGACTCGTCCTGCGTGTATTGCTTGGAGAGCGTGAGTGCTGTGGCAGCCTTGGCCAGTTCATATCCCAGGTAAAAAGCATGGGCCGGATCGATGTTGGTTGGCGGCTGTGGCTGGTTCTCGCCGCTGACGAGCCGATCGAAAAGCCGGTAAGGATCCGTGTCAGAGAGGTGCAGCCTGGCACTCACCACGTGTAATTCTCCGTCTTCAGCAAAGATCCGGTAATTCGGATCCTTGATGCTCTCGGCCAGCTGCTCAAGTGCCTCGCCACCAAAACTGTCCAGCTGGCAGTCTCGCAGCATCACCAGGCCCGCCTCCAGGTGC
>JAPYUD010000542.1:0-2754 GCA_029936215.1 Pirellulaceae bacterium
GCAGACTGATTTGTCGCCCACTCCTTACAACCGGTACAACCGGAAAGCTGGCCACGGCATGCGGAACGGCCCCGGACAAACACCTGTCGTGGAAGAAGCAGGCAACCGAATCATGTTTAAGGAGACCTGTTTTTCTCCAGGACCGCCGGCATGCCATCGACGAGAAAGAAAAAACTGAAACGGAAACTTCTTCGCCGCCGGCCACGGCGCAGCGTGAAGCAGACCAGTGAACGCTGGGTGGAGGCCTTTAGCGAGTACCTTGCAAACGAGTGTCACCTGGCTGAAAACACGGTTGCCGCTTACCGCCGGGACATCGTTCGTTTCTACCACTGGCTGGGACGGCGCAACCTGGCTTCCCTCTCGATTGCCGACCTGACCGATTACGTGGGATGGTTACGTGCGGCGAGCCTTGCCCCCAGCAGCGTGGCGCGTCACATCGTCTCACTGAGGGTGCTCTACCGGTACCTGCAACTGGAAGGGGTACTCAAGGACAATCATGCCGAGTTGCTCGGCAGCCAGAAGCTCTGGGAACGAGTCCCGGAAGTCCTCTCACCAACCATGGTCGATCGTTTCATGCTGGCTCCGGACGCATCGGATCCCTACCCCCTTCGAGACCGGGCACTGCTGGAAATGCTCTACGCCACCGGTTGCCGGGCATCCGAACTCTCGCAGCTCAGGGTGGGCGATATCTACCTCGATGACCATTTCTGTCGTTGCCTGGGGAAGGGGAACAAGGAGCGACTGATCCCGCTTGGCACGCCCGCCTGCCGGGCCATCGCCAGCTATCTCAAGAAAGAACGGCGACGACTGGCAGGGCACACGGTGGAGGATGTGGGCTGGCTGTTCCTCAGCCGAAGTGGCCGCCGTCTGCGCCGCGAGGCAATCTGGGCAACCGTCAAGAAGTACGCACTGAGGGTGGGGGCTTCTCCGTCCATCAGTCCTCACACGCTGAGACACAGTTTCGCAACGCACGTGCTTTCCGGCGGAGCTGACCTGCGACAGGTGCAGGAAATGCTGGGGCACGCCAGCATTGCCACCACCCAGATCTACACGCATGTTGACGCGGCCCGCCTGAAGAAAATTCACGGGCAGTATCACCCCAGGGCATAGAAGCCGGGGGACTATTCGTTGACAACCGGTCCAGGACCGTCTGGCGTGGCAAAGCGGATCTTCTCGATCAACTTGATCACATTCCCCTGGCCATCCTTGTAGCCGGAAACAGCAGTGATCGCACCAATCACGTACTCGTAATGCAGGTCGAAGTCGAACTCGAGTTCCATCTCGGCAGTATCCTCTCCCTCTACCCCGGGCGCCTGCCCACCAACCAGTTCAATAATCCGCCGGTTCACATCGGGAAAAGACGGCAGGGGATCATTGTTCAAACGGATCCCGGAAATCATTCCGTCCTCACCTGCCGAAAGGTACAGGCTCATGGGTGGAAAATCCGGCTCGATATTCTGGGTGGTCGATGGGGATGCCTGCGGCATCTTGATATTGAAGTCCCCTTCCATCGAGACAATCTTGAAGGTCATGATGAAGAAGATCAGCAACTGGAAGACGATGTCGATCATCGACGTCATCTGCAGCTCGATCTTATCCTGGCCGCTGCCAGTGCTGTGACGGATTTTCATGATGTGAGGGACTCGATAAAGGTCAATCCGGCTGCGTCAGGTACTTGGCAGTTTCGACATTCTCCTGGGCGCGGAGCGCGAAATTCTCGAAGCCGACTTCCTGGCATTTCTCAATTAGTTCCTGGACTCGTCCTGCCTGGCAGCGACGATGGGCGCGAATCACGATCGTTGCGGATTCTATTCCGTCACCCGTGAATTCCAGGCCCCGGATTTCTTTCTGCAGGTAGGGCCCCAGTCCCCCGATGAGAATTTTCTGGCCGCTATAGATCGCTTCACCATCCTCGGCAAGATGAATAATGATCGGGTGGTCCAGCGGCTGTTCTGCCGGCTTGGCAAGGCTGCTGTCGGGAAGCTGGACGCGCTGGTCCTGTTCACTCTGGGTGAAATTAATCAGCACCATGAAGAAGGCGATCAACTGAAACGTCATGTCGATCATCGGCGTCAGATCGCCTTCGTGGATTTCCGTTTTTTTCTTGCTGGCAAGTCGCATGAGTTGTCCTTAAACCTGTCCACCACCAACATTCTCAAATCGACTCATCAGCCCCTCGCTGGTGATACCAACATTCAACACCAGCTTGGCGACCTTGTTCTTGAGGATGTTGTAGGCCGCAATAGCAGGAATGGCGATCGCCAGGCCCACCAGCGTGGTAAACAGTGCGGTGGAGATTCCCTTGGCCAGTTCTGTCGGCTTGGGAGTTCCCTGGCCACTGGCAATCACGGTAAAGGCGTTGATCATGCCGTGGACCGTACCGAAAAGACCAACCATCGGGCTGATCGTGCCAATCAGTGCCATGTAGCTGAGCCGATGTTCCAGCTTCATGTTTTCCTCTTCTCCGACTTCCTGCATTGCCTCGATCGCCTGGGAGTATCCGGCCTGGAGTTTCTCCAGCCCTGCCGAGAGCACATTACCGAGAAAGGACTCGTCATTCTTGGCCAGTTCATAAGCCTCCTGGTACTGCTTTCCATCCAGGTGCATTTCAAAATCCTCGATCAGCGCCAGCGGGCAGACATTGTCCTGCCGGGCGGTGAGGACATTCATCACGAACAGGGCCACCAGTGTGAAAGAGATGGTCAGGAAGACCACCATGTAGGTGATCCCGAGGGCTTCAAACATCCAGGTCAG
>JAPYUD010000543.1:0-2752 GCA_029936215.1 Pirellulaceae bacterium
CAGGAGGAGGACCCCGGCTCGCCAGCTGCATACCTGGGATCACTGCTAAGTAAGGACGATCTGCAGAAGGCCCAGGAATTATTGGATGCATCGTCGGAGGAGTTAACGCAGAACAGGGAGTTACGCAATGCGTCTGTGAAACTGCTCAATGGCTGGGTAGCAATTGAAGCGTTATCCAGCTCGCCAGCGTTCAACAGGTTTATCGATGGCTACGTCCCACGCCCGAACGGCGTCCGGCTTGCAGAAGTGCGAGACGATATGGAGACCCGCCATGGAGATCCGGGTACCATCTTCAATCACCGGCGACTGAACCGCCTGTTGATCAGAGAGGTCTTTGAGGATTGTCTACGTCTGACACAGCCACAATTGTTAAACGTCCCTCTCTGGAGGCCGATTGAAATTCGGGTCCAGACGCTTAATGCCCACGAGGCGTTCATGATCTGGCTAAAGGCGGCTTTTATCTGTGGTTTCCTGTTTGCCAGCCCCTGGGTCTTCTACCAGGTCTGGGTTTTTGTTGCCGCGGGACTGTATTCCCACGAGAAAAAGTACGTGGGTGTTTACCTGCCATTGAGCCTGGGACTATTCCTGGGAGGGGCGGCACTTGCTTTCTTCTTCGTGTTTGAACCGGTGCTTGATTTCCTGTTCAGCTTTAACCGGGCGATGAACATTCACCCGGATCCCCGTATTAGCGAGTGGCTTGGATTTGTACTCTTTCTTCCTATCGGATTTGGCATCGCTTTCCAGTTGCCGCTCGTGATGTTGCTATTGCACCGGGTCGGCATCATGTCGGTGCAGACCTTCCTCGACAAGTGGCGAGTTGCCGTGCTAGTGATCTGTATTGTCTCGATGCTGCTGACGCCGGCCGATCCGATCAGTATGCTGCTGATGGCGGTTCCGCTTGTCGTGCTATACTTCTTTGGCATTGTGCTGGCCATCTGGATGCCACGGATCCAGAATCCTTACTCGGAAGGGTACGATCCTTCGTGAGTAGAAACCTCTTATTGAACTTTGCCGTTTTACTCTGATGCGTGACCATGGCTGGAAGAAAAACTAGGACGGTTTCGGCCGGTTCATCTGTTGTTGAGGGCTCTCGATCCGTGAGGCTCCAGAAGGTGCTTGCATCCTGCGGGCTCGGCAGCCGACGCGGGTGTGAGGAGTTGATTGAACAGGGGCGGGTCCAGGTGGATCGGGAAGTTGTCACCGTGCTGGGGACCCGTGTGGATCCGGTGAAACAGGAAATCCGGGTGGATGGGTCGGTCGTTCGGCCTGCCGGGCGGCTCTACTTCGTGCTCAACAAGCCGACCGGTGTGCTTTCCACGAACAAGGATCCACAGGGCCGTGCACGTGTGATCGATATTATCCCGACCCAGGAGCGGCTCTTCACGGTGGGTCGGCTGGACCGCATGAGCGAGGGACTGATCCTGGTGACGAATGATGGGGAACTGGCCAACCGGCTTGCTCATCCCCGCTACGGTGTTACCAAGACGTATCGTGTGACCGTTGCTGGAAGTCCAAGCGGGGCTGCTTTGAAGCAGGTCCGCCAGGGAGTTTATCTCGATGACGGACTTGCCCAGGTCGATGCCTTGCGGGTGAAACGGCGCCTTGCCCGGAGCACGGAAATGGAAATGGTCCTGTCCGAGGGTCGCAACCGAGAGATTCGGCGGGTGCTGGCGAGGATCGGGCACAAGGTTCTGAAGCTCAAACGGATTGCCCTCGGGCCGCTTCGGCTGGGGAAACTCCAGCCCGGTGATTACCGGGAGCTCACCTCCTCGGAAGTTCGCCGGCTCAGGCAGATGGCGGACCAGCCTGCGCAGGCCGCCCCGGGAAGGTCCTCCGCGCCGGAGCGAGGACGTTCCGACCGGCGGAAAAAACGATCGCAGGGTTCTGCCGGGGTAAAACGGTCCAGGGGATCAGGAACGAGATCGCGCACGCGGGCACCTGCAAGGAAGGGGAAATCAACCTCCTCCTCGCGGGGAAAGAAGCCGCGACGATGACTAACCCACTGCATGCCTCCTGTTATGCTGACCAGGCAGTTCACCAGAAAGTCACGATCCTGGAAAACGTGCTTCTTGCCGACAAGACTTATCGCCTTCGTTTTCGTTGCCCCGAACTTGCCGGGCGTGTTTTGCCGGGCCAGTTCCTGATGCTTCGACTTGCCGGCCGCGATGATCCGTTGATCGGCCGTCCACTGGCACTTTACGATGTACTGATGGACGAGCAGGGCAGGGGCCAGGATATCGACGTTGTTTATATCGTGAAGGGAAATCTTACGACCCGGCTCGCTCTCTGCCAGCCAGGAGTGGAACTGGATGTATGGGGGCCGCTTGGGAATGGATTTGCTGCCTCTCCAACCAGGCAGTTAATCATGGTTGCTGGTGGAATTGGTCAGACGCCGTTCCTGGCGCTGGGGAAACAGCAACTGGGCTTGCAGGCGTACGGCCTCTCGGGAGCTGCCAACCCACTTTCCGATCAGGTAACGCTCTGTTATGGCGCCCGCAGTGCTGGATACCTGGCGGGGCTGGATGATTTCGAAAAGGCCGGCTTCGATCTCCGCATTGCTACTGATGATGGATCCCGTGGACACCATGGGCTGGTGACAGAGGTCCTGGAAGAGGTGCTGGCAGGAAAACCAGGTGAGAGTTCGCCTGCAGAGCGGCGAATCGCCTGCTGTGGCCCGGAGCCGATGATGGAAGCGGTTGCCGAGGTTGCGGCTCGACACGATGTTTCCTGCCAGGTTTCCCTGGAAACACCG
>JAPYUD010000036.1:0-14979 GCA_029936215.1 Pirellulaceae bacterium
GTACATGGTTCCGTGGTAAAGACATCCAATGCCACACCTGCGAGCTTTCCGGACTCCAGGCCATCGGCGAGCGCCTCCTCGTCATAGATGCCTCCTCGGGCACAGTTGATCAGGCGGGCTCCCGGCTTCAACTTGTCCACCTGTTCGTGACTGACAAGGTTCCGGGTTTCTTCCGTGAGTGGTGTGTGTACCGTCAGGTAATCGACCCGCGGCAGTAACTCGTCGAGTGATAAGGCCAGCTCGATCCCCAGCTTGTCCGCCTGTTCCTGGGCCAGGAAGGGGTCGATGCCGATGATTTTCATCTGGAAAGCTGCTGCCCGCCGTGCGACTTCCTGTCCGATTCGGCCAAGTCCCACGATGCCAAGTGTCTTGTGTGCCAGCTGGGATCCCATGTGCGATTTGCGATCCCAGGAACCCTCGATCAGGCTCTGGTAGGCAGGGGCCACGTTTCGGGACATCGCCAGCATGAGGGTGAAAGTGTGTTCGGCGGTACTGAAGGTGTTCCCCGCCGGGGTATTCATGACAACAATCCCTGCCCTGGTGGCTGCCGCCTTGTCGATGTTGTCGGTACCAACACCAGCTCGCACGATGGCCTTCAGTTGGCGATTTCCAGCAAGGTGTTCTTCATCGATGGTTACGCCACTACGACAGATGGCTCCATCACAGGTAGCCAGGGCAAGGCGAAGGTCCTCCCCGTCCAGCCCCGTCTGGATTTCGTGTTCGACATCGTCAGCTGCTTCCAGCAGGTCAATCCCCTCCGGAGCAATATCATCCAGGATCAGAATTCTGGGCATGCTTAATGGCCTCCGCCACGAAACTGTTCCATGAAATCACGTAATGCCTCGACGCCAGCAGTCGGCATGGCATTATAAATTGAAGCGCGAATTCCACCCACACTACGGTGGCCAGCGAGGTTGGTGAGTCCATTCTTTTCGGCCTGCTCGACGAAGTCCTTCTCCAGTTCTTCGCTGGGCAATCGGAAGGTAACGTTCATTAATGAGCGATCGACGGTCCTGGCATGGGCCTGGTAGAAATCCTCGCTGTTATCGAGCAGTTCGTAAAGCAGGCCCGCTTTTTCCTGGTTGATCTTCGCCATCCCGCCAAGTCCGCCCATCTCATCCTCCAGCCATTTGCAGACTAGATCGAGCAGGTAAATCGCGAAGGTGGGGGGTGTGTTAAAACTTGAATTGTGGGTGGCATGCACCTGGTAACTCAGGTAGGCAGGTAAAGATTCGCTACTCCGCTCCAGCAAGTCATCACGGATGACGACCACGGTGACTCCCGCCGGCCCTGCGTTTTTCTGAGCACAGGCAAAAATCAAGCCATAGCGGCTTACCTCGATCGGGCGGGAAAGGAAGTCCGAGGAGGCGTCACAGACCAGCGGTATGTCGCCGCTGTCGGGTTCCTGGCGGTACTGAAGCCCCTGGATGGTCTCGTTGGATGTGAAGTGGACGTAACTGGCCGACGGGTTAAATGAGAGCTGGCTGGTTTCGGGAAGCTGGTTGAAACCATCTTCTTCACCATCCCAGACCGCATGGACAGGCCCCAGTGTGCCTGCCTCTTGCATTGCGGCCTTGCTCCAGTGGCCAGTCAC
The DNA here is from genome assembly GCA_029936215.1 of Pirellulaceae bacterium. Lineage (GTDB taxonomy): Bacteria > Planctomycetota > Planctomycetia > Pirellulales > Pirellulaceae > SAT2750. Next base: position 1,595 of record JAPYUD010000036.1, read on the forward strand.
GATGAACTCCGATCGTCCTTCCCCATGCATCAGGTTCATCGGGACCATGGAGAACTGGAGTCGGGCCCCCCCCTGGAGAAACAGGACGGTGTAACCGTCGGGGATCTCCAGCAAGTGGCGAATCCGATTCCGGGCAGATTCTATGATGCGGAGAAAAGTATCACTGCGGTGGCTGATTTCCATGACCGAGGCACCGCACCCAGGCAGGCTGAGTAACTCATCCCGGGCCTGTTCCAAAACCGGCAGGGGAAGCGCGGCTGGACCCGAGGAGAAATTGTAGACTCTCGGATTACCATCTGCCGGGGTAACGTTCATGGATGATCATGACCTGTCGAGGAGAAACGAGGCTCGATCCCAGTCCTTGGGTGGAGAGATCCTGTGAAGATATGGCAGGCAGGAGCCAAAACGAAATTCTAGGCTCTCTCCGTGATCCTGAGAAGGACCGGTAGCTAACGGCGAGAGGGAGTATCGGATTCAACCATGCGTGTGCCATCTCCACTGTCGTCCAGACGCAGGGAACGGTTCAGGGAGGAAATTCTCGTCGCCACGGTCGGCTGCTGGTTGTCGAGGATATAGGAACGCTGGTAGTGGGCCAGTGCGTTGGGCAGATCACCTTCCCGTTCCCTCAAGTGAGCAAGAGCGGTCCAGGCACGAGCGTTGTCGGTATTGATCGAGAGTGCCTGCTGCAGGTGGACCTCGGCCTGTCCTGTTTCGCCATCCTCGTCATGCAGGCGGGCAAGCTCGACCTGGGCGTTGGCTGACCGGGGGGATTGTGCCACCCAGTTTTCCAGCAGTTCGTATGCCTGCTGCTTGCGTCCGGACTGAACCAGCAGTACGGCCAGGCCACGATGCGCATCGACATGGTTGGGTGCCATACCCAGGCATCGATGGTAGAGGTGTTCGGATTGCGTCAACATCTGGCGGTTGTTGCCATTCATGGCAAGCCGGTGGTAGGTCGCGGCAAGGTTGTAGTAGCCATCGGTATTGCCCGGGTCATGGCTGACCACCTGCTGGAACTTGTGCAGGGCATCCTGTAATTTTCCTTGCTTGAAGAGCTGGACTCCCTTGTTGTTCAGGCCGTGGTTGCGGAAATTTAGGGGCCAGATGGAAACGGACGCGGATTCCATGGGATCCGGTGTCGGTTCAGCAGCGGGTAGTTGATCCCCCGGGTTCGCAGGAAGGGGACTAGAGGTGGATTCAGCGGGAGTCGGAACCAGGTAACAACCGGGAGCCAGGCAGAGAGAGGCCAGTAGCAGGCCCAGCCATTGAGCAGGCGCCGTGTCTCCCCCATTCCATGTTCTCGAATTGCCAGGCCGTCTTTGCATTAGCATGTCCTCGCTTTGTATGCCGGATCGAAGGAAGATCCGGATCGGGGCGAGAGACTACTGCCTTGGGCCCTTTGCGACAAGGCCGAAATGAAACACGTCCCCCCTTAAACGGACGTACAGCTCATTTCCATCTCGGCAACCAGCACATCGCCTGCTCCCCGCTCTACCTGGGAAGTGTCATCCTGGCGAATATATCCCAGACCACGGACCACTTCCAGGATCTCGCTACATGTGGGAAACATGCGACCCTGGTCGCGCTTGTAATCGTCCATTGCGGTCATGAATTCCCGTTCGTCTGACGAGTAATCCCGTTCACAGGTGGTGGGATCGATCTTGCGTCGCCGGGCAGACTTGGAGCTGTTGGAAACGGCCTTGGAATGCTGAGTAGATGTTTTCTTGGTGGTTTTCTTTGTCACGTCACGATCTCCACATTGGTTTTCGGGAAGTTATTGGCCGGAGGCCAGGAAAGAGAATAACTCCGCCGTGCATAGAGAGAATCGACCAGTCGGTCTGGGAATATTTACCGACTGGGTAAAATGGTGGATCGTGGCAGATCTTACGGATCAGTGAAATAAGACCGTTTAAGCGATCATTCCGGTTATCAGGCGGAATCGTACCTTGAGAGGGCTCAATCGCTGGCAGGGCAGTTCTTAACCCATGTCCTGCCCAAGAGGATTTCCCAGCGATTGCCAGAGGGCTTCGAGCATGTTTGTCATCCGTGGGGAGAAGGGACGAAGATCTTCACGGAGTTGTTCGACTGGCAGGTGGTTGTCCACCTGGTTAGCTTCGATTGAAGTACTTTCGCAATGTATCGGCCGCTGCATCACGAGAATCCTCTGCCTCGTCCTTCTTTGGCTGTTCGGGGAGTTTCCCTGGCTTCTTCTTTTTCTTTGCCCATCGAAAAATGCTCGAACCATCATCATCGGGCTCATCGCCAGGATCGGTACCATCGTCGAGTGCCGAGAGGGTCTCTGTAATGTCCTGGTCGGATGGATCAGTGAACTGGAACTGGCGAGTCACTGCCAGATCTGTCTCATCCTCGGCGATGGCATCATCGAGCCAGCCCGAGACATCCCCGTCGGCCGGCGAACTCTGTGCGGATCGCTTGGCCATATCCGTCATGTCACGGACCTTGGGCCGTTTCCCACTGCTCAGGCTCTGTTCGATCACAACTTCAAAATGAAGCGGACCAATCGAGAGCTTGTCACCGGCATTCAGGATACAAGCATTCTCGATACGCTTGTCGTTGACAAAGGTGCCGTTCTTGCTGCCAAAATCGCGCACGGCGACCTGGTTATCGGTCGTGACGATGGCGCAATGGTGGCGACTGATTGCCTCGCTCTTGGGGCGCAAATGGCAATCATCACCCCTGCCGATGAAGAACTTCGCAACCGGTACAGGAATGTCCTTCCCGGTTCCAGCGCCCTTCAGCACCCTTAACTTCACTCGCATCATTGACTCACTTCGCCCAAACGGGCATGAAACAATCAACAACGAAAAAATCCGGACTATTGTATGATCCGAATGAAGTTATTCAGCCGTAAAACCAATTCACGTTTCCGAGATAGGATATCAATAGATTGATTTTTGGGAACGTGAGTGCCAGCAAACATACCATCTGAGGGGCTTCATTGGAATAATAGCATGGTACGCTACCCGGTCAAAAACTCCACCGAGAAGCTGTTATAGGTTGTTATGAGCGAATTTGTCTTCTCGTCCAGTCAATATTAGCGAATTTTTCTGATTCAAACCCTTCTGCTCGCTCAATTTCAGACGCACCCAGCTCACTCTCCTGGAACTTGATTCCCCATTGTTCTGTGATTATCTGACACCATTGGCCCACCAGTTCGTCAAACTGGAGTTCGATCCCCAATTCCGAGCCGATACTGGAGAGTTCTGGTGCATGGCGGGATGTTCCCAGCAGGACACTTCCGTGCTGCAATAATGCCCCTCTTTTCCGCCGCTGGGCACTGCCGGCAATTTTCACATTCTGGACCACCATATCACCGGGAGAACGACGCTGGAAACAGAGGAAAGGGGTTCCCTGGATGCTTCCTTGATCTGCCTGCCAGAGCTCGGCCCTGATGTGAAATTGTGCCAGTGCGAAACGTAGGGCGTGGTGCATTTCCCGGTAGAACTGCTGGGTATCGATACCCAGGACAGGGCAGCTGAAGCTGTAGGTCAATTCGTGATCGTGCACGATTGCTCCTCCACCACTGGAACGCCTTACCACCGGGCAATGACGACTTGCGGGATGGAGCTCCCGATCCTCCAGGGATTGGAAGTAACCGAGTGAGAGAGTGGGTTCCTGCCACTGGTAAAACCGCAGCGTGGGGATTCCGGCTGCAGCGGTCTCCAGCAGTACCTCGTCAACTGCCATGTTCCGGCAGCCCAGGGCGGGACCATCTACAATTAGCCGAACCTGGCATCCAGGTTCGATCAGTCGGCTGTCCATTTCATCACAGTTTGTCGAGCAGCCTGAACTTCGTCCGGTCGACTCACAGGTGTCGAATGGGGAGCGTTTTCAAGCAGCTGAGGATCTTCCTTGGTAATACATGCCAGTGCCTCGGCAAACAGGTCCAGTGTTTCCTTGCTCTCCGTTTCCGTCGGCTCAATCATGATGCTCTCGTTCACGGTGAGCGGAAAATAGACCGTGGGCGGGTGAAAGCCATAATCGAGCAATCGCTTGGCGATGTCCATTGCCGGTCGTGGCAGGTTCATTTCTTTTTGCAACCGTTCGGCGGAGGCCACGAATTCATGCATGCACCGGTTTCCATGAGGCACATCCAGGATCTGCTCAACCTGGCTGAGCAGGTAGTTGGCATTGAGTACGGCATTCTCGGCAATTCGCTTGAGTCCATCGGGCCCATGGGAGCGAATGTAGCAGTAAGATCGGACAAGTACTCCGACGCTCCCAAAGAAACTCCGCACCCGGCCGATCGAGAGAGGGCGATCCAGGTCAAGCTGGTATTCTCCCTGCTGGTGGCTAACGACCGGGCTGGGCAGGAAAGGTGCAAGTGCCTCGCTCACACAGATAGGGCCGGCACCAGGTCCTCCTCCACCGTGCGGCCCACTGAATGTCTTGTGAGGGTTGAAGTGCATCATGTCGGCACCGAAGTCACCTGGACGGGTAATGCCCAGGATTGCATTCATGTTGGCTCCATCAAGGTAGATCAATCCTCCCTGCTGGTGGACCAGGGTGGCGATCTCTTCGACCTGCTGTTCAAACAAACCCAGGGTATTTGGATTGGTGATCATGAAGACGGCGATGCGGTCGTCCAGTTGGCGTTGCAGGTCATCCATGTCCACCAGTCCGGCGCTGGTGCTCTTGATGGTGATTGTTTCGAATCCAGCCATCGAGGCGCTGGCCGGGTTTGTCCCGTGAGCGCTGTCGGGTGTCAGGACCTTGTTGCGAGACTCTCCACGGTCCCGGAAATAGGCTGCTGCCATCATCAGCGAGGCAAGCTCCCCATGAGCACCTGCCGCAGGCTGTAAGGAGACCGCTGGCAACCCGGAGATCTCTGAGAGCATCTGCTGGAGTTCGTAAAGCAGCTGTAGCATGCCCTGGAGGGTGGAGGCAGGCTGGTAGGGATGAAGATGGGCGAGGCCGGGAAGTCCCGCCATCCGCTCATTCCGCTTGGAGTTGTACTTCATGGTACAGGAACCAAGTGGATAGAAGTGAGAGTCGACTGACATGTTCAGCGTGGAGAGGTTGGTGAAATGCCGGACCACATCCGGCTCGGCGATCTCCGGCAGGGTGAGTGGTTGGTTTGAGCATGCGGCGGCCGGGAGCAGGTCCTCCAGTGGCAGTTCCGGCACATCGCACTCGGGAAGCCTGGCCCCCCGACGACCGGAGCGGGATAATTCAAAAAGAAGCGTGCTGGCCTGGGGATTACGCATGGTCGGTAGATCCTCCAGGAGCCTGGTCGAGGCACTTTGCGAGCCGGTCGATTTCCTCGCGAGTTCGTTTTTCCGTGGTGGTCACCAGGAAGCAATCTGCCAGTTGGTTGTACCAGTTACCCAGTGGAATACCCGCAAGGATTTGCTCGCTGGCTGCATGCTCAAGCAGTGGTGCCACCTCGCCCAGGCGATCCCGGATAACGAATTCCTTGAATACCGGTGAATCAAAAACTCGTTCGAATCGTTCCGATTGGCAGATCTGGTCCGCGGCATAATGTGCCTTTCGGGTACAGAGCATGGCAGTCTCGAGGAGCCCCTGAGGTCCCATGGTTGCCAGGTAAACCGCTGCTCGCAGTGCGAAGAGTCCCTGGTTGGTACAGATATTACTGGTCGCCTTTTCCCTGCGGATGTGCTGCTCACGGGTTTGGAGCGTGAGGACCCAGCAGCGATTTCCCTGGCGATCAACAGTCTGGCCGGAGATTCGGCCAGGCAGCCTTCGCACGAAGGACTCGCGGCAGGTCATGATTCCCAGCGAGGGGCCGCCGTAGAGCATGGGGGAGCCAAGCGATTGTCCTTCCGCCACGGCAATATCGACGTCCATTTCCCCGGGTCGCTTCAGGACAGCCAGGCTAATGGGGTCAAAAATTGAACAGCTTAGCGCTCCCGCCTTGTGGGCGATCCGGGTAATCTCTTCCACCTCTTCGATACAGCCAAAAAAGTTTGGACTCTGTAATAGCACACAGGCGGTTTCTTCATCGACAGCCTGCTCAATGGATGCAGGGTCGACGATTCCATCGGTAACCGGAATGGTTACCAGCTCGGTTTCCAGGTTGGCGAAGTAAGTCTGCAGGACCTGGCGGTATTCCGGGTGCACCGATTCGGCAACCACGACCCGCCCGGATCTGCGAGTCGCACTGATGGCCATGAGCACCGCCTCGGCCGTCGCGGATCCCCCGTCATAGAGGCTGGCGTTGGAAACATCCATGCCGGTCAACTGGCAGATCAAGCTCTGGTACTCGAACATCGCCTGCAGGTTGCCCTGGCTTACCTCGGGCTGGTAGGGCGTGTAGGAGGTGTAAAACTCTCCTCGGCTGGCAATCGTGTCGACCACGGCGGGGATGAAGTGGTCATAGCTGCCGCCACCGAGAAAACTGACAGCATTCTCCACATGCAGGTTCTTCTCTGACAGGGCACCCATCACCTGGGCGAGTTCCATCTCGGTAAGCGCGGGGGGAATGTCCAACGGACGTCCCAGTTGCAGGGACGGTGGGATCATCTCGAAGAGCTCTTCCAGCGAGCCGGCGCCGATTGCGTCGAGCATCGCCCGCTGGTCATCTGTCGTGTTGAGCACGTAGGGCATGTCCGTTGCCGCCTAGCCTTCCTCGGCACACTGGGCCTCGTAGGCCGCACGGTCCATCAGCTTTTCGATTGCCGCCTCGTCCTGGATGCGGATTTTTGCCATCCATCCAGCCTGGTAGGGATCGTCACTCAGGAGCTGCAGGTTCTTTGCGAGTTCTTCGTTGACGGCAATTACCTCGCCGTCGACCGGGCTGATGATCGAGCTGACTGCCTTGACCGATTCAATTTCCCCGATTTCCTTCCCTGCACTGGCAGGGGTCCCGACCGGTTGCATTTCCAGGTAGGTCACATCCACCAGCTGTTCAACAGCAAATGCTGTGATACCGACGACTGCGATTTTCTCACCATCGGTGTCTTCCAGCCGTATCCACTCGTGTGTTTCCGCAAATAAGAGGTCATCAGGATTCACAGTTCTTATCCAATCCTCGCTGAGGAATAATCTCTTCCATGTTTGCCAGGGGCAGGTTGTCAGGATGACTTGTCCCGCCGGTAAAACGGTAACGCGGTGACCTTGGCTGTTTGCCGGGTACCACGGATATCCACTTCCAGTTCCATGCCCGGTTCGGCTGTCGAAGGACTATCTTGAACGTTCAGATAGGCCATTGCAATTGGGTATTGCAAAGTTGGCGAGAAGGAACCACTGGTCACGACTCCCACCTGCTCGGCGCCGGCGTGGACAGTATGTCCCTCACGCGCAGCCCGGCGACCTTCCAGTACCAGTCCAACTCTTACCTGGTGACGTGGCTGTTGAGCCTGCTCGGCGAGTGCCTCGCAGCCGACAAACTGTCGGGGATTCTGCTGGGCATCTTCCAGGTTGACAGCGAAATCGAGTCCAGCCTGGAAAGGGCTGGTTGATTCATCCAGTTCGTGCCCGTAAAGGGGCAACGCGGCTTCCAGTCGCAGCGTGTCACGTGCTCCCAGGCCGACCGGTCGGATCCCCAGATCACGGCCCGAGGCAAACAGGTTGTTTACCACCTGGTTGGCCTTGTCAGCATGAACGATCAACTCCACCCCATCCTCCCCCGTGTAACCGGTGCGGCTGACAGTACAGGGCTTTCCCATCTGCCTGGTCACCACCCCCTGGTAATATCGCAGGGTGTTCAGGTCCACGTCGACCAGGGGGTCGACAATCTGGAGAGCATGTGGACCCTGCACGGCAATCATGGCGGTTTCCAGTGTGCAGTCTGAGATCTGCACTTCATCTTCGGCTGTTTGATGGGAAGTGAGCCAGTCGAGGATCTTCAGACGATTCGAGGCATTCACCACCAACATGTGGTACCGGATCTCACTCGGAGTCTGAAGGTGATAGACCAGTACATCGTCGAGGACATTCCCCTCCTCGTTGGTGATCAGGGAGTAGCGTATCTGGCCGACCTGAAGGTCCAGCACTCGGCGTGTGAGAAGACGGTCGAGAAAGCGAGCGGCACCGGCTCCATCAAAACGCACCCGTCCCATGTGGGAAACATCAAAGAGACCGGCTCCCTGGCGTGTTGCCAGGTGTTCTTCGACAATCGAGTTGTACTGGACTGGCATCTCCCAGCCAGCAAAATCAACGAGCCGGGCACCCTGTTCGACGTGCCAGGAATGAAGCGCGGTGGTGCGGAGCGATTCGTTCATGTCCACGGGCAGGGGTTCGAGTTGCCGTAACGACTGGCGAGTATTTTAGCCTATCGAGAGGGTCTGCCCAGTAGGTGCTGATGATCACAGGGTGGCGGTTTGAAACTAGCGTCGTTTCCGTTTGTTACCCCGTTTTCCCTTGCTGTTGGATCGGCCACGCTTCTTTGTTTTTTCCCCTTCGCTGGCCGTCTTTTTCCTGGTTGCACGGGGTTGTCCTGGCTGACGCAGGACTTTCACGAAACCAAAATCCAGCTCACGGCGATCCAGGTCCACTCGCTGAATCTCCACCAGTAGCAGGTCCCCCATGCGGAACTGGTTTCCCTTGCGGAAACCAGTGAGGCTGTAACCCTGCGCATCAAACCGGTAAGAGTCCTCCGGGAGGGATGCAACTGTAAGCAGTCCGTCGGCCGGAAGCTCAACTCCCTGGACGAAGACCCCGAATTCCTCCACTCCGGTGATGACTGCCTCCATCTGCTCTCCGATCCGATCGGCGAGATAAACGAGCAGCTTCAGTTTGACCAGCTGGCGTTCAGCTGCGGTCGCTCGCTGTTCTCGATCCGAGCAGTGATCACCGAGGGCCTGCAAGGCGGCCTGGTCCTGGACCGGCTTGCGTCCTGATGCCAGTTCATCAAGCATGCGGTGGATCAGCAGGTCCGGGTAGCGGCGTATGGGGGAGGTGAAGTGGCAGTAGTGATCCATGTTCAGGGCATAATGCCGGCCCGGGCTGGGGCCATAGACTGCCTTTTGAAGCGCCTTTAAGACGGACATGAAGATCGCCTTCTCGGTGGGCTGACCGCGGGCCTGCTGGATCACGTCGATAATGTCGAAGCGACTGCGAACCGCATCTCGCTCGATCCCCATGTCCCGTGCAAAAACAGCCAGCTTATCGAGCTTGCCAGTATCCGGATCTCCATGCAGACGTCGCATGAAGAACAGCTGGTGATCTACAAGGAACTGGGCGACTGACTGGTTTGCCGCTAGCATCAGCTCCTCAATGATCTGGTGACTGACGGTGTTTTCCGTCAGCCTCGCACCACTCACCCGTCCCTCCTCGTCCAACTCGATTTTTACTTCCGGGATAGAGAGTTCCAGCGATCCTCGCTTCAGTCGCCGGGTACGCAGCACCATGGCCAGCTCGTGCATGTGTCCAAGCAATCTGAAGACATCACCCGAAAGGCTACTTTGCCATGGTTCCGGATCCTCCAGGTACTGGTCAACTTCTTCATAGGTAAAGCGACGGTCGCTCTGGATAACGGAATTGGCAACCTCGATGTCCACGACCACCCCCTCGGAGGTCATTTCCATGAAGACGGACTTGGCGTAACGACGTTTCTCAGGTTGCAGGCTGGCCAGGTTATTGGAGATGATCTCGGGCAACATCGGGATCACCTGGTCGGGGAGATAGACGCTGGTTGCCCGTTCACGGGCTTCCTGGTCCAGTTTGGATCCCTGGGGCACAAAATGGGAAACGTCGGCGATATGGACCCCGAGTCGCCAGTGGCCGTTCTCCAACTTTCGTAATGAGATCGCGTCGTCGAAATCACGAGCATCGGCTGGATCGATCGTGATAATCGTGGTCGTTCTAAGGTCAATTCGGTCCGACAGATCCTCTTCGTCAAAGCGGTCAGCCTGTTGTCGAGCGTCTTGCATGACCGGCTTGGGGAATTCGCCTGGAAGCTGGAATTCATGGATCACGGTAAGCGTGTCTACTCCCGCTTCACCTTTCTTGCCGAGCACTTCCAGCAGGACCGCTTCGCCCGGCAAATCGATGGTGGGGAAGTGGACCATTTCCACAAGGACCTTGTCGTCAGGATGGACGTTCCTGGCACCTGGATCCCCTACTGGAATGGGCTTCCGGAAGAGCGTGCCATCGACCAGCACCAGGCTCCTGGAACCGTTTTTCTGGTACGTCCCTACGAACTGGCGGGTCCGTCGCTCAAGGATCTTCACGATCCGGCCACGCGTGCGTTGTCGGTCACGTCCACGGTTAAGCACGATATTTACCAGGTCGCCATTGGATGCATCCTCGGTGTACTGGGCCGGAATGAAAATATCCTCGTCACGTCCCTGCTCGGCAGTTGTCCCTTCTGGACGAACAAACCCAAAGCCGGCTGCTGCCCGGTGGAATCGCCCGACAATTCCATCCTTCGAATGACGCTTCCGGTCCTTGCCGGCATTGTGCTTTGGAGCCGCTGGAGCCGCTGGAGCCGCTGGAGCAGGTGGAGCAGGTGGAGCAGGTGGAGCAGGCTTCGTGGGGGCCTCGACGGGGGCTGTTTCCTGGGAAGCAGGTTTGACGAGGTGCCGTTCCCCGTAAAGCAAGAGTCCCTTTTGCACGAGGGACTTGATTGTCCGTCGCAGCAGCGCCAGCTTGCCAGCCGGGATCTTCAGTTGCCGCGCAATCACACGCGGCTTTACCGGCTGGTAGTTCGCAGCATGGACATGCTCGACCAACCTGGCTTCCAACTCGTTGAGTCCCTTGGGTGTATTCACTTTGCCCGCCGCTATTGAGCGGCTTCCTCGTTGCCGGATCCTGCCGCCCCGGTCCGGTACAGTTTTCGTCCCAGCGCAGGCACGTAGTTCGTCCAGCCGGGGTTGCTTCCAGCATCCATTGCCGTTGCCTGGCGGAATGCCTGGAGCTTGGCATCCAGGTCATCAAGAAAATGAAGTGCGATCGCCTCGGGGGTCATGGGGACCTTGGGGCTTCCATAGTCAAGCCGGCCGTGATGGCTGACAATCATGTGCTTGAGTCTCAGTAGCAGGACCGGCGGGAATGGCTCTCCAGACGGCTCTGCCGCCTGCCTGGCCTTCTCCTCGAGCGTGACCACTCCCATCACCAGGTGCCCTACCAGTTCTCCCTCGTCGCTGTATCCCAGCTCCGTGTCGTAGACAAGCTCATCCACCTTGGCCAGGTCGTGAAGGAAGGCACCCATCAACAGCAGGTCCTGGTCAAGCTCGTCGTAGTGGGGTGCCACACGTGTTACCAGTTCCAGCAGGCTGACGATGTGCTCAAGCAGGCCGCCATGATAAGCATGGTGATTTTTCATGGCTGCCGGGGCTCGCTGTATTTTTTCCACCAGCTGCGCGTCCAGCAGGTAAGCCTCTGCCAGCTGGCAAAGTGAAGGATTTGAGAGGCCAGAGAGTATCTGCCGGAGCTTTTCAAGCAGCTCGTCGACTTTCTGACTGGTAAGTGGAAAGTAGTCAGCGGTGTCAATCGTTTTGGCATCGACCGGTTCAAGTTCCGAGACGATGATCTGCATCGAACCGCTAAAAAACTGTGTCTTGCCTTTCACCTGCAGGTAGTCCCCGGACTCGAAGCTGTCATTTAACTGCTGGTTCGCATTCCAGAGCATGGCGTTGACCGCACCTGTCTTGTCGGCCAGATCCATCTGCAGGTAGAGGTTACCGTTGCGGTTTGAGCGAAGTCGCTTGGACTGGACACGGAAAACCTGGTCCAGGGCCTCGTTCTCGCCCAGTTCATTAATGAAGCGACGTGTCATGGAAGAAAAGAAACCAGCGAACTGGTGCCGGGGATGAGATTGGATCGTCGGCGCGATTTTAGGCCCAGACTGGAATATCTGCAACCACTCGGCGGAAGTTGCAGGATGAAAGGACCGATAATGACGCCAAACACGACCCTTGCTAGAATGCCGCGTGTAAAAGCAGTGAACCGGGAGGAATCTTCTTCCGGTTTGGAGACCCCAGATAACTGGTTTGAGGGACAGCATGGGAAAGAAACCCAAGACGGCGATTGAGCCAACACGGCAGGAAGACTACCCGAAATGGTATCAGCAGGTGATACGTGCAGCTGACCTTGCCGAGATCTCGCCGGTCCGTGGTTGCATGGTCATCAAGCCATGGGGTTGGGCAATCTGGGAGAAGATGCAGCAGCAACTTGACGTGAGATTCAAGGAGACCGGGCATGAGAATGCCTATTTTCCACTCTTTATCCCGGTCAGTTTCCTGGAGAAGGAAGCGGAGCATGTCGAGGGGTTTGCCAAGGAATGTGCCGTGGTCACTCACCACCGCCTGGAACCGGATCCCGAGGGGGGCCTGATGCCGGCCGGTCTCCTGGAAGAGCCACTGGTTGTTCGTCCCACCAGCGAGACGATTGTTGGCGCAATGTATTCCAAGTGGATCCAGTCCTATCGGGACCTGCCAGTGTTGATCAACCAGTGGGCGAACGTCGTCCGCTGGGAAATGAGGACCCGCATGTTCTTGCGAACCACCGAGTTTCTCTGGCAGGAAGGGCACACGGCTCATGCCACCGAAGAAGAAGCGCTGGAGGAAACACGACAGATGCTCGACGTTTATGCTGATTTTGCAGAAAACGTCATGGCGATGCCCGTGGTCAAAGGGGAGAAGACAGCCGACGAGCGTTTTCCCGGTGCGGTCTCGACCCTGACGATCGAGGCCATGATGCAGGATCGCAAGGCGCTGCAGTCTGGCACCTCCCACTTTCTGGGCCAGAATTTCGCCCGTGCACAGGACATCACTTTCCAGGACCAGCATGGGGTTGAGCAATTTGCCTGGACCACGTCGTGGGGAGTTTCCACGCGACTGGTAGGCGCCCTGCTGATGACACACAGTGATGATGATGGCCTTGTTCTTCCACCTCGACTGGCACCACGACACGTGGTGATCCTGCCAATCTCCAAGAGCGATGAGGATCGAACCCGGGTCCTGGAGTACTGTGACCGCTTGAAGAAGGAACTGGAAGCCCAGCAGTATGCCGGGGAACCGGTGCGAGTCCTGCTGGATGACCGGGATATCCGTGGTGGGGAAAAGAAATGGTATCACGTCAAGAGAGGAGTGCCGCTGCGTGCCGAGGTTGGCCTGCGGGATATCGAGTCGGATAGCGTTTTCCTGGGCCGTCGCGATACCGGTGAGTCCGCAGCAATGGGTCGTCAGGAACTGGTGGAGGGAATAGGAACCTTGCTCGACGAGATGCAGTCAGACCTGTTTTCCAGGGCATTGGAACTGCGCGAGTCGAATTCATCGGAGATTGACAACCTGGACGATTTTAACAGCTTCTTCACCCCCCCCGGGGGCGATGCCAGTGAAATCCACGGCGGCTTTGCCTGGTCCTTTTTCAACGAGGATCCGAAAACAACCGAGATCCTCAACCAGCTCAAGGTCACGGTGCGTTGTATCCCGCTGGATGAAGCAGAGAGGGAGGGGACC
>JAPYUD010000544.1:0-2749 GCA_029936215.1 Pirellulaceae bacterium
GTCATCGTGCGAATCGCGTCAATCCCGGCGTTGTGGGCCATCGCCATGGTGAAGCAGATGCGGGAAATAGCCATCGTCCGAATGGCCCTTCCCAGAACCGGGATTCTCGAAAGGACCCCCATCACCGGCTCGACCGGTAACCAGGCTCGCCGGATGGCGACCAGCAGTGCGATGACTGGAGCAACAAACAGGGCAACCAGGGAGAGGAATATTGTCACTCCGCTCGCGCCCCGCAATCCAAAGAGTGACTGGGGCTTCCCCTGCAGGTCCGTGCCATCAATCATCCCGTAAATGAAGATCAGGAGAGTGATCACGGCAATCGAAAACCCCAGCTCAAAGAGCGGCCAGGAAATCCCGTTGAGGATAATTCTCTTCACCTCCAACTTGTGATCGTAATGATCAGCTAGCTGCTCAAAGACCTCGGCAAGCTGGCCGGTATGTTCACCAACCTGGATCATCTCCTTCATCATGGGAGGGAAAAGACCGGGGGCCACTTTCTGGATGCCGTCATAAAGTGATGAGCCTTCGATCATCTGGTCCACGATGGCCATCATCATGTCACGGCTTCGACCGGAAAGCTGTTGTGCCTCGGTTTCCCAGGCGGTACGCAGATCCAGACCAGCTTTTAAAGAGATTCCCACGTGCGAGCAGATCTGCCGAACACGCTTGGTAGAAAAAGGGGCCATCGACTTGTTCCGGAAGAAGACCAGCAGTCGTACTGATCCAGTCTAGCAGAAGAGGCCGTCTGGCAAATCCACCGCAACTCTATCTGATCGCAAATTGCTCTGCCTGGCCAACAATATCGACTCCCACCAGGGAGCTCCAGGCAGAGAGCACCTGGGTACAGCAAGGCCCCACCTGGCCACCTCCGATCGGGCTGCCGTCGAGCCCGGTTACCGACCAGACGCAAGGAGAAGTGCTGGTCAAGAGGATTTCATCGGCCGAAGCCAGGTCGGCGATGGAAAGATCTCTTTCGCTGAAAGGAATCGAGAGTGAACCGGCAAGTTCCTCCAGTACGTCCAGGCTGATACCGGCAAGGATTCCCTCCCGCCGTGGTGAGATCAGCCCGTGCTGCTCCATGTACATGACGACGTTTGCCGTGGATGCCTCCCCCACATGTCCCTGCTGGTCCAGCAGCAGGGCGCGTGATCCTGGCTCTCTGCGTTCGGCTTCCTGGTCGGCAAGATAATAGTGCATACGGCTCCGGCACTTCAGGTGCGGATGCCAGCTACTGGCGGGAATCTGGCGGTGCTGACTGGTCACCAGTTTTTTCCCCTCCCGGTAAGTCTCTTTCCAGCAAGAAAAATCGAGAGGGGCAGTGCCGATGATCACGGTCGGCCGAGCCGGATCCTGGTTGACAGTACCCGGGGTTACCAGGATGTACATGCCCAGGTCATCTGCTGGATCGATCAGCGCGTGGTTGTTGCTGGCGAGGTTTTCGGCCGCTTCGGTCAACTCCTCAATCGACTCTGGTGGCTCAAGGCCAATCCATGCCAGGCTCTGGCGGAGGCGATCCATGTGTTTCGGGAGTCGAAACAGGCGTCCCGAGAATGTCCGCAGCCGTTCGCTGACGGTCACCCCCATCATGAACCCGAGGTCCGAGAGCGGGAGCTGCACATCGGTCGAAGGGAGCAGCGACCCGTTGTGGTAAGTGAGTGACATGGCAGACAGCAGGTGGTGAGAAACCAGCGGAATTATTCTTCTTGTATCGACTGTAACAGTTCTGGAAAAGAGTCCGGCATGAAAATCGGCAGACAGAGTAAGGAGGGAAGCCGGGTGCCGAGTTTAGGGAACAGGTAAACCAATAAATCATGGGAAAATAGGGGGCAAGCAGTTGCATGGCCGGTAACGTGGGTTAGAGTTTCCTGGCTATTTCTGTAGCACAACCAAGCCGAATAATGGAGACAAGACAATGAAACGGCTTTTCTTACTGGCAACGATTGCCCTGTTACTTGCGGCCTCCGGATGCTGTCGCCCACTGCTGCGACGCCCTCTTTTCCCCCTGCTACGCAGCCCCTGTGTAGGAACCGAGGTTTATGGTGACGTGGTCGTCCCCAATTCCTCCGGCGCAGCCGTCGTGGAAGAAGTGCCCAACCCGTAGACAGGCCAGCTTCACCAGGAACCCCTGATTGCCGCGACCTGGCGGAAAGAACCGGAAATCTCTGCGCGACCGGTACGTCCGGTACAACCTTCTTCCCAGCACGCTGGCCGCTGGCAGTCAGACTGTCCCGAACCGACGTTTTTCTCCGATCCTCCTATTGTTGGAAGAAAAACCTGTTAGTCCTCGTGGGAGTCGCTGCCGTGAAAAACCATCCCGCTCGTCGGCAATTCCTGCTTGGCAGCTGCTGCCTGCCTTTCCTGTCCGTCAGTTCTCACACTCTGGCAGCGGAAGCCGACGCCTCGCCCGGGGCTCCCAGCTACCATGCGCCAACCACTTTCCACTGGCAGGTCGGTCTCTCGATCACTCCCACCTCGGGTCCCTGTGCCGGTATCTTCGCCACCTTCCCGCTCCCTGGCTCGTGGCCCGAGCAGGAGGTGGAGATGATTGACCGGATGGCATCGCCGCACGTGGCTGCTGTGAAATTCCGCAACCTCTCCAGTGCGGTTCCGCAGGCACTGGTTTCCATCCCAAAGGTTCCTGCCGGCCAGACAGCCCTGGTCAAGATGACTTACAAGATCACCAAGCAGGCGGTCAGCAGTCCGATCGATCCTGCCTGCCTGGTGGTTGCCACGACGATGCCTTCAACAG
>JAPYUD010000545.1:0-2749 GCA_029936215.1 Pirellulaceae bacterium
TGACCGAGCTTGCCGAATCCGGTGAGCAGAGCACGATCATCGCCAAAATGACGGTCCCCGTGCAGCTCCACGAACTCATCAAAGACCATCGAGAGATAGTCCGAGGTGTGAGGTCGATCCTTGTGACGGGCGACCTGCACGGTATCCCAGGGAGAGAGGTTGTCGTAGATGTCCCGGGTCGTGTCGGCGATCTGTTTCTTGAGCTGTCGCACCTCCTGCTTGTAGGCATCGCCCGATTGGCCGCTTTCGCGCAGCTCAACCAGTTGCTGTTCCAGCTCGAGGATGGGCTGTTCAAATTGTAAGCCTGGGGTGGTACTTTCCATGGCATTCACTTGCTAGAGAACTTCTTCCTCGTCCTCTTCAATGTCCTCGGGAGCCTTGGGCAGGAAGTTGTAGATCCGTGTCTGTTTAATCCTCGCACGCACACTCTCCATCGAGTCAGGCCGATCAGCGGATTTCTTGGCCATCATCTCCTGCAGCAGCTTGCTGAATTCCTCGGTCACGTTCTTGTTGATCGTGTGAATGACTGGGATCCGGGCCTTGAGGTGCTTCTGCAGGAGTTCTCCCGGGGTGGAGCCAGTAAATGGAGGCTTGGTGGTCAGGAGCTCGTAGAGCGTACAGCCGAGGCCGTAGATGTCGGTCTGGATATCGAGCTGCTTGCCACGGATCTGCTCAGGTGCCATGTAACTGCGTGTCCCCTGCACTTTATTGAAAAACCGGCCCATGATCTTTCCGATTCCTCTTGGCCGATGGCGGGCGATTGAGAAGTCGATGAGCTTTACCTCGAGGTCCTCATCGACAAGGAAATTGTCCGGCTTGACGTCACAGTGCAACCAGCCCTGCGAGTGCAGGTAGGTGAGTCCGTCAACCATGGGAACAAGAATTTGTGGCAAGTGATGGGCAATCCAGCTTGCCCGGTTGCGGAGGATCAACTTGAGGTTCTTGCCGTGGCTCAGTTCCAGTATCAGGTAAGGTACTTTCCTCGCGATGTCCACCTCGAAGACACGGATCACGCTTTCATGGTCCAGGTTCTTGGCGACTTCGAATTCATGTTTTAGGTCTGCAATCGCTGCCTTGTCAGCCGCCATCTGGCGAACCAGGGACTTCAGAGCGAATTTTTCCTGTGTCACGTCATTGATCGCTTCCCACACCTGGGAAGTAGAACCGGCACGAATGAGTCGTACCAGGCGGTAGGAACCAAGATAATCGCGGCCGCGTCCCACGTTTAATACACCCCAAAAGAAGCAAGGGTTCGGTTGAAAACAGCTCGGCTCAAAGCGATCCGTAGTCTAGACAAAATGAGAATTCCACAAAAGGCCGTTGGTTATCACCCCTCTCCTGCTCCGTTGACCTCGTCGAGCAGCTGGCAGTAAACCTCACGGATGTGCCTGGTCATGTTCTGATGTCGGAAGGGCTCGGTAAACCTTCGCTTCCCCTCCTCTCCCAGTTTCTCCCGCAGTGAGGGATCTATCGACAGGTCGCTTAGCGCGGTCGCCAGTGATTCGATGTCGCGGGGTGGAACAAGGAACCCTGTTTCACCGGGGATCACCACTTCCCGGGCCCCATCGACGTCATAGCTGACAACCGGTTTTCCCGCGATCAATGCCTGCGGAAGTGCACGGGCCAGTCCTTCGCGAAGGCTGGTATGGACAAGCATGTCCATGGCACCGATCAGGGAAGGGATCTCCCCGGGCGGGACCAGGCCGGTAAAGGTGAAATACTTCTCCAGGCCGGCCTGCTCAATCTGTTGTTCGAGGGAATTCCGCAGGATCCCGTCTCCTACCAGCAGGAAACGGGCTCGCGGTTGATTTCGGACCACGCTGGCTGCTGCCCGGACCAGGTCATCATGCCCCTTGAGGTGAAAGAGGCGGGCGATCTTGCCGATCACGATATCCTCGGGCTGGAAACCAAGTGACTGGCGCGACTGGTCGCGCCGCGTGCCTGCTGCGGTAAAACAATCGACATCCATACCACTCTTGATCGTGCAGAACTTTTCCCGCGGGGCAACCCCGGCCTGGACAAGCTGGTCGGTCATTGCATCAGCGACGCTGATCAGCTTGTGGCACCGCCTGGCCGCGTACTTTTCACAACGGCGGAAGAAGGACCGTGCAAGCGTTGACTGGTAGGGGTGAAAGGGAGCCCCGTGGACCGTGTGCACGATTACCGGCACTCCCAGTGACCAGGCAGCAAGCCGACCGAGCATCCCTCCCTTGGCACTGTGGGTATGGACGACATCGGGCTGGAAGCTGCGAAGCTGTTTCTTGATGGCCCGGTAACTACGCCAGTCCTTCCAGGGATGGATGGCCCGGCAAAGCGAGGGGATCAAGGAGAGTTGGAACTCACCGCTGCCTGTCTCGCCCAGCAAGGCACCTTCCGGTCCGCTGGAGGGACCACTGATCAGCATCACCGTGTCACCATGCTCCTGTGCCAGGTCCTGGCAGGAGAAAAGCGTATTCTCCTGGGCTCCCCCGATGATCATTCGAGTGATGATATGTGCAACACGCATGGGCAAGGCTAGTTGGAAATGTCAGGTGCGGGAGGATCCGGCGGAAGGTCCCGGGAGTAGGCCACTTTCATCAGCGTCAACCCGTGCGCTGGCGCCGTGGGGCCCGCACGTCGCCGGTCCCTGCTCTGGAGTGCCTCGCCGAGCCAGTCAAGCGTGCAGGCTGCCCGACCCACCTCGACCAGGGAGCCGACGATGTTGCGTACCATGTTATACAGGAAACCATCGGCAGAGACGTGGATCAGG
>JAPYUD010000037.1:0-14954 GCA_029936215.1 Pirellulaceae bacterium
CCGGGAGGATGTGGCCCGGCTGCTTCCACAGTTTACCCTGCTTGTACATGCGGCCAGGCAGGAACCGTTGGGAAGGGTGTTACTGGAAGCGGCGGCATGTGGCGTTGCGGTGGTTGCCACCGATGTGGGGGGAACCCGGGAGATCTTCCCACTGCCAGCGGATGGTGGCTTGCTGGTTAAGGACGATGACTGTGGGGACCTGGCCGGTGCCATCGATCGCGTCCTGACTGACAGCAGACTGCAGCAGCAGCTCGGTCGTGCCGGCAGGGCCAATGCCGAGGGACGTTTTTATCTTCCCCGTGCGGCTGCTGCCCTGGCAGAGCACTACCAGCAACTGCTGCAACCCTAGAGCAGGGCCACGGCAACGTTCATGTAGATGATGATGCCGAAAATATCGACGATCCCTGCCACGAAGGGAATGCTCATCATGGCCGGATCGAGTCCCAGTCGCTGGAAGAGCAGTGGCAGCAGGGAGCCGCAGGTGGTTCCGCAGACAATGACCAGGAGCAACGTAATAGGAACCACCAGGGCTGCCACCAGGCTGGGAGCGAGAATGATGGCGCAGAGATATCCAAGCGTGCCGAGCAGGGTTCCCAGCATCAGGCCCATCGCCAGCTCCCGGCAAAAAATGCGCCACCAGTCAGCTGCCTTGATGTCGTTTGTCGCCAGCCCGGAAATCACCAGCGTGGACGATTGGCTTCCGGAATTGCCGCCGCTGGAAATGACCAGGGGGATAAAAAGGACCAGCCATGTGGCGTTGGCCTCTCCGAAGACACTCTTGTAGCCATCCAGGGCAAAGGCAGTCAGCAGGGCGGCGAAGAAAAGGATTGTCAACCAGACTCCCCGCTTCCAGCTCAGGGTCAGGAGGTTGGTTCGCAGGTAGCTCTGGCTGAGCGGGTTGACCGCAGCGATTCGCTGGACATCCTCGGTCGCCTCTTCACGCATGACGTCAATCACGTCATCGTGGGTGATGATCCCCAGCAATCTGCGTTCCGGGTCGACGACCGGGATGGCGAGCAGATCAAAGCGGGCAACGGTCTGGGCAACCGATTCCTGGTCTTCCATCGAATCCACTACGATGATGTCTGTTTCCATCAGCCCGCCCAGGGTCGTGTCGGGCTGGACCATGGCCGAGACAAGTTGCCGTGCCGAAACAACGCCCCGCAGGTGATCCGTCTTGTCCACGACATAGAGGTAATAGATGGTCTCCAGATCCTCTGCCTGTCGGCCGATTTCCCGCAGCGCTTCACCGACGGTTAGTGTCTCATCCAGCTTGGCAATATCGGTGGTCATCATTGCCCCGGCGGTCTCTTCCGGGAATGCCTTGAGCCGGAGAATGTCGCGTCGTTCCTCGACCGGTATGAGTTGCAATAACTCGCTGCCAATCTCCTCGTCGAGTTCGCCCAGCAGGTCGACACGTTCATCATGAGCCAGCCTGGCGATCAACCCTGCCACTTCATGGCGGTCTTCCAGTTCCATGATGGCAATCTGCTTGTCACTCTCCAGGTGCCGGAAGATCTCCTGCTGCTGTTCGCTGTCGGCGCTGACGAGTACCTGCCATGATTCCCCCGGGGTCAGGCCCTCCATGAATTCGGCCGTGCGGACCGGGTGGAGTGCGGAGCAGAATTCGCACATCCCCTTCAGATCCCCATTGGAGATCATGTCCCGGAGCTCAGGAAGAAAAAGCGTGTTGATCATCTGCCTGTCTTTCCGCTGAACTGCATGGAGATCGTCTGGGCCTGCTGAATATGTTCATCGACATGGGCCTTGATGATCTGGGTCTCGTCTCCCCGTGTGACCTGGACGTGATACGGTCCCTCGTGCCTGGGGGTGCTGTAACGGAGCAGTAATCCAGCGGCGAATTGGATCGATTCCTCGCTGGCTGGCCCGCTGACCAGTCCCAGCGGTCCCTTGAAATTTTCCGGATCGAGCAATACCTCGCTGGTGGATCCCTCGAGCGTGTGCAGGTAGCGGAGCTGACGGTTTTCATCCTGGTCACGTCCCAGGATGACCTTGGTGGCGTCATTAAAACGGAAATGACGCCCGGTCGTCAGTAACTGGTAGTCCCACGGCTTGTCCTCGACCTGGATCTGGATCAGGTCATGGACCTTGCGGCCAAATTCAGGCTCGGTCAGTGCGCATCCGGTGGAAGGGGTGGGGATATCCGGAAAGCCATAGTTCTTGGCCATCTCGATCAGCAGCTTGCGGCTGCGACCCTGGATCCCGTAAAGGAGTTCGCGATCCACCCAGCCCTCGCGTTCCGGCAACGTTGGAGGCAGTAACTTGGCCGAGAGTGGACGCAGTAGCAGGTCCTCAAGATCTGACTGGGTGGCAATGATGTCCAGGTCCCGTCGTTTCTGGCTCATCGGCCGCTGTCCCACGACCTCCCCGCTGATGATGAACTGCGCATCCATCTCTTCCATGAACGTTCGTGCTCGTTCGAACATGTAGATGCGACAGTCAACACAGGGATTGGCTCCCTTGCCATAGCCATATTGTGGCTCACGTATCAGGTCCAGGTAATCGTCTTCCTGCCCAATAATCGTCATCGGTACGCCCAGGCTCCGCGCAGCCTGGGCCGAGGTGTCCTGGCAGCAGGTAAACATCGTCTTGAAGTTGAGTGCCTCGACTTCGATGTCCTGGTCCTGCATGAGTCGAATTGCCAGCATGCTGTCCAGGCCACCGGATAGCAGCGCGATACACCGTACCATTTCTCTACCCTTCGCTTTCCTCGTTTTGATGTGCCGTCGGCTTGAGCGAGTCGACATCGGTGTCGCTTAAATCGGCCAGTGCATTCCGTGCAGCCAGCTGTTCCGCTTCTTTTTTGTTTGCGCCCCAGGCAGCTGCGTGGTGCCGTTCCCCAACCACCGCCTCGATACAGAAGTTCTTGGCATGGTCAGGGCCCTTCTCCTCCACCAGCACGTAGCGTGGCGGCTCACCAAACCACTTTTGCGAGTACTGTTGCAGGTTGGACTTGTAATTCTCATCGTTCCCGTTGGTGACCGTGTCGTTGATTTCCGGGAGAAGGTGCTTGCTGATGAAGGCTCCTACCGGCTCGCTGCCACCGTCCAGGTAAATCGCCGCAATCAGGGATTCGAAAACATCGGAGAGGATCGAGGGAGGAATCGTGGGAGTGTTGGTGACTCCCCTGCCGACAATCAAGAACTCGTTGAGTCCCAGTTTGGCACTCACCCGGGAACAGGCCTGTCGACTCACTACTGCCGACTTGATGCGAGTCAGCTCCCCTTCCTGGAACCGGGGGTAACGCTGGAAAAGCAGTTCGGAGACGACCGCTCCAAGAATCGCGTCTCCCAGGAATTCCAGCCGCTCGTTGGATGCCAGTCGATGGTTGGCACCGGAGGCATGGGTCAGGGCAGAGCGAAGCAATTCCCTGTCCTGGAACTTGTAGCCCAGTCGTTCTTCACAGAGTGGCAGGCGATCCTCGCCAGCAGAGGTTGCGGGCCAGGGCATCTCCACTCGTGTTATTCCCGGTTGTGTTTTCCTGGAGGAGTCCATGGTGGTATCATCTCCACGCCGTGTCTCAATCATGTCGCTGCGGCAGCTGGTGCTGCCGACAGGTAGCAGACCGAGCAAACAATCCGGGAGGAAGAATTCCACCCGTGATAGCTGCCCGTCACGATCATGCCAGCAGGCACGGGACAAGGGCAAGAAAAACTTAAATCAAACCAATCGTTTCCCGGTGGGTTGGCCTGGTTTAAAACTTTCTCGAACTGTCACCTGATCAATTTGGACCAGTCTGCATCCTCAAATCAAGCCTACCGCCAGCTGCCGAAAGTGTCAACGAGAAGCAAGGTTCCGTGGAGTGGCGGTCACCACGTCTCACTGTTTTACTTACCTGTCGGCTCCGAAATCGTGGCGATCCGTATGGCTGGCAGGTGAAGCCAGAAGGCGCGGAGTTGTTCGACACACCCGCCCGGAAGGGTGCCGGGCGCATAGTTGGCTCGCGAATAGAGCTGGCCAAGCTGGCCCACGTCGGAAGAAAGGTCCTGGCGACGCGCCTGGAGCAACTGGACAAATTCGATCGGTGTCTCGTGCTGGCCACGCGCCAGGCCCGCCTCGCGGGCCCAGGCCTCCAGCGCATGAAAACTGTAATAGACCAGCTGGTGATGGCTCCAGCTTACTGCCTGGCCGCTGGAAAAAGGATCGGGGAATTCGGAAAAAGAGCGCGGCGGCAGGGGCGCGACGGCTGTCGCCGTTGCCTCGCCGTCTTCTTTTGGGAAGGACCATGAGAAACCAAGCAGCCCTGCCAGTCCCCTGAGGATCTCCAGAAGTGCCTGCCAAAGCTGACGGCCATGTCGCCAGAGAACAAACAGGGTGGTAATGATGATCGCCAGCCAGAACAGAATTCGCACGAAATCGGGCATCTTTGCCGCCAGGTGTTCAGGGAGTTGGAAATTCCACTCGGGGTCATTGGTGTTCCCGGCGCCCTCGGAATCTCCCTGGTCTCCTTCCTCGGAACCCGATTGTTGCGAGTCATCCCCCCCGGATCCGTTTCCCTGCTCGCCACCTTCTCCACCACCAGGTTGGCTCCCATCCTGGCCGCTCCCGCCCGGGGTTCCATTTTCACCTGGTGAGCCACTGCTGGAATCTGCATCCCCGGGCTGGTCTCCAGCCCGGCCAGCCTGGTCCTCGCTTCCCCCTCCCTGGCCCGTTTCATCACCTTCGCCCCCTCCCGCCCCCTCGCGGGTTCCATCCTCACCGACCGCGTACTCGGAAGTGGATTGATCTTCATCGGAGATGAGCCAGGAGACCGCCTCGGAGACCATCCAGGGTTGCCCGGGGCGAGGCATCAGCAAGCTGAATGTCATCAGGCCGCCGATGATTAAGAGACCGATTCCCATCCAGATTCCGGACATGCCCAGCGGCATGGCAATAGAGCGATTGCGCAGGTAACGCCGAAGGCCAAGGAAGCTGGTAAGCAGTAACAGCCCCAGGCCGCTGGCGACGTAGAGGAACAAGAGGCTGAAAGCATACCGTCGTGATTCCTCCGCCGATTCCGGAATCAGTGTCTGCCCCAGGCCAAACAGGGGCAGGGCGGCAACAGAGAAATAGACGATCCAGAGTCCCGGGGCATGGGGCCGACGCCTGCGTTTGAGCCAGCGTTGCCACCATCCTGGTGATTCATCCTCCAGCAGGCGATCACTGTCATCGGTTGCCCCGGCAACCTTCTTGCTGGATTCCTGGTTGTCCATTCCGAGGCTTTCCATCAGGCCGGTGCCACCTGGATCCGCTGCCCTATCGATGAACGAACAATCCCGGGTCAGCTGGTAGGATGACCACCAGATCAGGACCAGGATACCGACGTTAATTAAAAGTGTCAGGGATTCCCAGCGACCACGGAATTCCACGAACCGCATGATGGCCAAGAAGCTAACGACGCCCAGCAGGACGCTATAGAGAATGGCATGCTCGGCACCCTCTTCCAGTGAAATACGGGCGATCCCGACGGTTCCCATCACGAACATCGCCATGATGAATCCCAGCCGATGGTCGTAGGGACCCTGGTAAGTGATTTCGATCAGGAAGAACCCGAGGCTTCCCACCAGCAGACCGATTAACACCTGGCAGAGTGCTACCAGGAAGTAATCGATCGGTGTTTTCCGCATCTTGGCCATGAATTTTTCCGTCCCCGTGCTCCTCGTTAACGCAGGGAGTATTGCTGACAAATCGTACGAATCGATTCTTCCTGGGCAAGGTGCATCGAATCGATGCCATGCACCAGCAGGGCTCCGGCAGCATCGGTAAACTCGTTCTCGTCGTCCATGTTGATGACTGCCAGCACGGCAAAACCACGCCGCTTGAGGCTACTCAGGACCAGGGCGGTCTCCTCGTCCACTCGTGGCACGATAGCGATTACCGTGGCATCCCGGGGAATGCGACTACCGGTTTCACTGGTAAGTTGCGACAGTGTCAGGCCATCGGTCAATTCGACACGGGCCAGCGTTTCCCTGATTCGAAGGAACTGTTCTGGATCCCGGCGGGTTTCGACAATTAATGGCTGGAGTCGATCACTCTGCTGGTGCATCGTGACTGCCTGGCGAGCGGCCTGACGGCTGCGCTGCTCCGGATCCCAGCCATCCTGGCGGATACGATCGACGGCATCACGGCCATTGGTTAAAAGGCCAACTTGTTGTCCCATCTGGTGGATCGCGTTGGCAATGGAAGCAGCCGCCGTAATTGCCAGCTCGGATCGGACCGGTTCATGCGCCTTGTCATAGGAGTCACTGTGAAACTCCAGCAGCAGCGTGGCGCCTGCCACGGTCGTTGGTTCGTAGATCTTGCTGAAGAACTGCCCGGTGCGAGCCGTGGCGTGCCAGTGGATCCTGTTGAGAGGGTCTCCCTGCTGGAATGGCCGCACTCCACGGATCCGCGTGGGATCCTCAAAGAGACGGTAGGACATCGTTACCTCACCAATCGGGCGACGGCTGGCAAGGTCATAGCCGTCCAGTGGTATCACCTTCGGGTAGACGAGCAGGAAGTCCGGTTCGGTGGTCACGCGGTAACGGCGGTGAAGGCCAAACAAGTCACCCGTTTCCATGATCACAGGTCCCAGCTGGTAGTAACCTCGCCTCTTGCAGCGAAGCTGGTACCGGAGTGTTTTCTGGTCGCCACCGCGTACCAGCGCCAGCTGCACGTGGGAACCCTCGACCGCAAGTGCCGGGGGACGTGACTGGAGTGCTCGAGGTGGAAGCATGTCCTCCAGCAGGACCCAGGGAACCAGGGTCTTGCCATGGTTGGTCACTTCCAGGTGAATCCCCACCAGGTCTCCGATCTCAGCGGTCAGGCGATTGCAATTCCGACTCGCCTCGAGATGTCCGATCCAGCTGTGCGACAGCCAGCGGCTGATGGCCAACAGGGCGAGCAGGGCATACATGGCATAGGCCAGCATGTCGGACTTCAGCAGGTAGGACAGTGCCAGCAGGATACCGGCACCCAGGAACCATTTCATTCGCTTTCCACTTCACCAGAAACAGTGGGTACGGCAATGCTGTTGACGATGTCGTCGATAAGTTCGGCGGCGGTGACACGTCGCAAGCGGCTTTCCGGCTTGAGTATCAAGCGATGGTGGAGGACCGGCTCGACCACTTTCTTGATGTCATCCGGCAGCACGAAGTCGCGACCGCGCAGAGCAGCCATCGCCTGGGAACTTCGCATCAGGCCGATCGAGGCCCGCGGGCTTCCCCCCAGGCTGATGTCCTCATGCTCACGCGTGTCATGCACGATCTGAAGAATGTACTGCTGGACCTTCTCATCTACATGGACCTCACGGACGGCCTTCTGGCAGGCAACGACCTCCTGTGCCGACACGACGGGCTGCAGCTGGTGTACCGGGTGGTCATGCTTGAGCATTTCCAGCATGGTCAGTTCTTCTTCCATGGAGGGATAACCAAGCTGGAATCGCATCAGGAAACGGTCCAGCTGGGCCTCCGGGAGCGGGAAAGTCCCCTCGTGGTCGATTGGATTTTGCGTGGCGACCACAAGGAACGGAGGGTTCAGTTCGTGGGTCACCCCGTCCACCGTGACACTCGCTTCTCCCATCGCTTCCAGGAGAGCAGACTGGGTCCGTGGCGTGGCCCGGTTGATCTCGTCGGCCAGCACCAGCTGGGCAAAGATCGGGCCCGGTCGAAATTCAAATTCGGTGGTCCGTGGATTAAAAACCGAAGCCCCGGTGACATCGGTGGGCAAGAGATCCGGCGTGCACTGGATTCGCTTGAACGAACATCCAACACTTCCAGCCAGGGCGCGGGCAAGAATCGTCTTGGCCACTCCGGGAACATCTTCCAGCAGGATGTGGCCCTCGGAGAACCAGGATGCCAGTGAGAGAATCAACTGCTGACGTTTACCGACAATCACCTGTTCAACATTGTTGATGATCTGTTTGGCAATTCCCGTTACGTTGGTCACAACAGGTGTTCCCCTATGAGGTGATGGAGCCCGTCTCGACAGGCCATTTTTTCTCGTTGCTAGGAGTTGTAGGGTGATTCCAGGATGAACTCGGGTCGTTGTGCCATGTACGCCTGGATCCGATCCTCGCGGCTGCAGGCTTCTGGGAAAAAATCAAGTGCCTGCTGGATTAACTCGTCGGGCTCTGCCGTGCTAAAACGCAAGAATCCCCTGCCCGCTTCACCAAAACATTCTCCCCCAAGGCAGGCCACTCCAAATTCATCGTCCGCTCCCTCCAGCAGGTACATCGCCAGCCCATGCGAGGTGATGCCAAGCCGGTTGCAGAGTTCTGCCACGTTGGGGAAGACATAAAAGGTACCCCTCGGTACCAGGCATCGGACACCATCGAGCTTGTCCAGTTCCGTTGCAAGGTGTTCCACCTTCTGCTGGAAGGTCACCATCCGGCTGTCCCGCTCCTGGCAATCCTGCTCCAGCGCAGCCACGCCGGCGCGTTGTACAAACGGTGGTACACAGGAGAGCGTTGTGTTAGTCAGCTTGGCAAACATCTCGATGTTCTCCGTGCTGCTGATCGCGTAGCCAAGCCGCCAGCCGCTCATGCTGAATGACTTGCTGAACGTGTAGGCAGCCACGCACTGGCCTAGCATGCCGGGCTGGGCCAGCAGCGAGTGGTGCTCGCCGTGCCAGACCATCTGGTCATACGGTTCGTCGGAAAAAACAGCGATATTACGGCCACGAACCAGGTCAGCCAGTCCTGCCAGGTCCTCTTGCGTGGCCACACCACCGGTGGGGTTGTGGGGACTGTTGAGGAAAATTGCCTTGGGATCCGGATCCTCCTCGAGGAAACGGGCGACGTCGTCCAGGTTGGGCCGGAATTCATGCTCCTGCTTGAGCTCGGAAAAAACCAGGCGGCCACCGCGGCGGGCAATGTTGGGCGGATAGGTTGGGAAAAATGGGCTGAAAACCAGTACCCCGTCACCTGGATTCACGAAGGTTTCGCAGAAAAGTTGCTCGAAGATCTTTGCCCCGGGACCTGCCACGACATTTTCTGCAGTCACGTTGAGGCCATAGTTCTGATTCACATACGTCGCTACCGCACTGCGAAATTCCGGAATTCCGATCGACGGACCGTAATGGCAGGCATCCTCCTCGATCGCGGTCATCCCGGCGGCGGCAGCGGCGGGGGTGGTTGGAAAGGGGCTGTCACCAATCTCCAGCTCAATGACGGTCTTTCCAGTTCCCTTCAGTTGCCGGGCAATTGCCAGCACGTCAAAAGCAGTCTCGGTTGTCACGCTGGCAGCAAAGCTGCTGAATACAGGTTGTTCGGTCATCGGTTACTCGGATCGGGAGAAAAGGAGCTAACCAGTAAAGAGTATCTGACCCAAAGGCTGGCGTACAGTCTACTGCTGGAGCTGCCTGCATCGAGACAATCACGCCGGGCAATGGCGGTTGGAGTCAGTCATTTGTAAGTTGTTGGAGGAGGATTGTTGCCTTCCGGTCTTCCGTAATCCCGTTTTCAAGGTTCCTCTAACGAGGTCGGGAACGTATGCGTTACCTGCTTTTCATCTGTCGTGGGCTGGTCCTTGTCCTCCTTGGTACAGCCTGGCTCTGGACTGTTGCAGGGGCTGCCTTCTGCCCACTGTTGCCGATGGCCCTGCGGCCTGCCGTTGCACTGCTTTGTATGATCATTCCTGCCTGGACCTGGCGCCGGGCGAAGCAGGCACGATGGCGGCCGGCAGGTCTGCTGGTTTCTTTTCTGGCCGTTACGGGGTTGCTGCTGCTGACACGTCCACAAAATGATCGACCCTGGGAAGCGGATCAGCAGCAGTTGTCGCGAGTTGAGGTGACCGGGCATCACGTGTTGATTCACCACGTACGGGACATCCAGAAAACAGCTGACAGCCGGGTGGATTACTACAACCTCGCTTTTCCACTCAACCAGCTTCGTCATGTCTGGTTCGGTGTCGAGTTGCTGGGAGGGAGCCACCTTGTCGCACACACGTTCCTGGCATTTTCCATTGATCGAGATGACCGACGGGAGTACTTCAACGTCTCCATCGAAATCCGTCGTGAACAGGGAGAGACCTTCAGCCTGCCAGGCGGACTCTATCGCAATTTTGAACTGATGTACGTCTTCGCCAGTGAAAGGGATATTCTTATCCGCCGAGGGATGGAAGAGGAGGATCTGATCATGTTGTTCCCGGTACGTGCAACGCCCGAGATTGTCCAGCGTCTTTTCCTGGATATTGCAGCGCGTGCCAACCGGCTGCAAAGCGAGCCGGAGTTCTACCACACGTTGACAAACAACTGTACGAACAACATCGGAGCCCATGTAAACCGGATTGCTGCCCACACATTGAATCCCCTGGATCCACGGATGGTCTTTCCGGGGCTGGCAGACAAGTTGCTTTTTGACCAGGGCCTGCTCGATAGCGACCTGGACCTGGAATCGGCTCGCCGTCGTTTCCGGGTGGATCAGAGGATAAAGGAAAACTCCGAAAGAGAAGACCTTTCAGACTGGATTCGGCGCTTCCAAGAATGACCGGTGAGGTCCGAATTTTGACTTCCCTGTGTTTTGATGGGGCAACCGAATCCGATAATTGGCTATACTGGGTCAGCACGAGGAGTTTTCGCCTGCCGATAATGAAACCATGGCAGGAGAAGAACCAGGGAGCAGATCTCCCGTTTCCTCGAAAGGTCAGACATGCTGCAGATCGACTCCTGTTTACCGTCCCGCCAGCACAGTCGGCGGTCTTTTCTCCGCGTCGGAACGGCGGGGATGGGAGGACTGTCCCTCGCTAGCCTGCTGGCGATGCGGGCCGGTGCCGTGGAACTCGGCCAGGTCCTGCACGACCGGTCCGTGGTTTTCTTGAACCTCCAGGGTGGGCCGACACAGTTCGAGACATTTGATCCAAACATGCAGGCACCCCAGGAGATTCGTAGCATTACCGGTGAGATCCCGACCTCGCTGCCAAGTGTCACCTTTGGCAGTACGCTTCCCAGGCTGGCGCGGCTGGCGGACCGGATGGCGATTGTTCGTTCGTACCGGCACGGGATCAGCAGTCATGGGCCAGCAGCTCACCATGTGATGGCAGGTGGTAATTCATCCGGTGCCATGATGGGAGCAATCTACAGCACGGCGGCCGGACTCTCGAATCCCCAAAGCGGGATGCCACGTAACGTCCTGGTCACGTCAGCGGCGGCCGGAGAGAAATACAAGGATCTCTACAAGTCGGTTTCCCGGGTCTCACAGACCGGCACGCTCTCGCCGGCTCACAAGCCATTTGATCTCGGGGCCGGGGGAACGCTGGTCGACAACATGCAATTGCGTCTGGACCAGGCCCGTCTCGATGATCGCCGTCACCTGCTCGAGTCCCTCGATGGTCTGAAACGCAGGCTCGACAAAACAGGGGTCCTGGAAGGAGCCAGCCGTTTCCAGAAACAGGCTTTTGACGTGCTTGCCCGGGGAGTTGCCAGTGCTTTCGATCTTTCCCGCGAGGATCCGAAGCTGCTCGAAAGGTATGACACTGGCGAGTTTGAGCCGACCGATGGAGCAAAGAAGCGAAACGAGTATGCAAAGCAGTTTTCTCCGGTGGCTCTTGGACGCCAGTTGCTGCTGGCCCGAAGACTCTGTGAAGCGGGCTGTGGATTCGTCACGGTCACCTGCGGTGGCTGGGACATGCACGGGGGGGGCAAGGAATTCACCATGGAGGATGGGGTTGCCAGCCTGACCCCAGCGATCGACAGGGGAGTCTCGGCCTTGATTGAGGATATCGAGGCACGGGGACTGAGTGATAAGATCCTGCTCGTCATCACGGGAGAATTTGGTCGTACACCGCGGATCAACAAGAACGGGGGTCGTGATCACTGGGGGAACCTCTGCCCGATCGTGTTCGTGGGAGGGGGCCTGCCGATGGGCCAGGTGATCGGTCGCTCCACGCGTGACGGTGGTGAACCGGCCACGGAACCGATTTCCAGCGAGAACATCCTGGCAACGTTGATGCACTCCCTGTTCGATATTGGCCAGTTGCGATTGCTGACAGGGATTCCGAAGGATGTTGAGTCATTGATTCCTGGTGGCACACCGATTCCTCAATTGATCAAAGCGTGAGAGTACACCTTTCAGACCCTGTTCGCTGTTTTCGCGGGTTGCCACGTGCCAACCCCATTCTTCTGCTGACAGCATCCTTTCTGGCTCTCTCCCTTGTGACGGGTCT
Organism: Pirellulaceae bacterium; assembly: GCA_029936215.1. GTDB lineage: Bacteria > Planctomycetota > Planctomycetia > Pirellulales > Pirellulaceae > SAT2750. The sequence continues at coordinate 12,141 of JAPYUD010000037.1, forward strand.
TCCCGGCCAGCAGCCGGTAACCAGCGGTGGCCCCGTGCAACTTAAGGAAGTTCGCCTGGGAGTCGTGGCGATTGACGATTTCAATGCGGAGGAGCGGAAGTGGAGCGAGTTGCTCAATAAACTATCGGCCGGGCAGTCGCCGCCGATTCGCTTTCGACTGGCGATTGGTACCTATGCCGATGTCCGCCACTGGCTCGACGAGGCCACCGTGGATGTCGCTGTCCTGCCTCCGGGGGCTTTTGCCTCCGGGAGAGAGGAAGATGCCGAGGGAGTGGTGCAGTGGAAATATGATTACCTGGCCACCGTGGGGATACCGGCGGCAACAAGTGCCCTGGCCGGGATGGACCGACAGCAGCCCGGCTACCATTTTGGCTACCGGAGTGTCTGCGTTGTTCCGGTCGATTCCTCCATCCAGTCCGCCGAGGACCTGCGAGAGCAGCTTGGAAAGGGAGAGCTGGAAGTGAATTTCGTGCATCCCCTTTCCGCCTCGGGCCACCTTTTTCCGCGGGCCCTGCTGGAAGAACTTGGCTGGCAACCCCGGCGGCAACAGATGCGTTTCACACACTCGCATTCCGAGTCACTCCGGCAGCTGGTTGAACGCCAGGAGAAGGTCGGGCAGGTTGCCTTTGTCTGGGATGATGCCCTGGCGGAAGTGCCTGCCCTGGCCGACTCGGTTCGCCGTGTGCCGATTCCCAGGCTCGACAGGATGATCATTCCGCAGGACGTGGTTGTGGCTCGCAGGGGCTACCGGCACGCGGGCCGGTTTCGCCAGCTCCTGCTTGAGCACCAGGATGAACAGGGGGGGGCAGATTTCCGAGTGCTGGAGAACTGGGAAGCGCTTTACGCGTTTGTCGGTCAACAGGTGGAGGAGTTCATCCTGGACTACCAGCTGTCAGGGGGCATGCAGGTCACGCTCGATGAAATTGGTTCCATGTTACTTCATGCAATCCGTAGCCAGCCCACCCCGCCACGGCTGGCAGTGGTACTGTCCGGGGGGGGTGCCAAGTGCTCCTACCAGGTAGGGGCGATGATTGCCCTGGAGGAGAAGCTTGCGGAACTGCGACAGCAGACGGGTGAACCCCTCGATATCAACCTGGTCGTGGGGACCTCCGGTGGAGCGATTAACTCGGTACCCGTTGCACTGGGAATTACCAGTTCTGCTGAGGGCCAGGAGGACTGGAAAGAGGTCTGGCTCAAGCTCGATCAGCGAAAGGTGTTGCAGTTTGACTGGAAAGTGCGGATGATCTCGGGCATCTGGATTGGCGTGCTCCAGCTGGCACTGCTGTTGCTCGTGAGCTGGCCAATTCCGGTCCTCAAGTGGCGTGCTTTCTTGGTCTCATGGGCAATGTTGATCCTGGGGTCGCTGGAGTTGCTCCTGGTCCTGCTGCCGATCACTCCCTGGCAGATGCTGGGAAATAACCACCTGCTTCACCATGCCTGGCTCTGTGTTGCCTCGGGTCTCCCATTCTCAAGTATCCTGCTGCTGGGGCTGGGGGCCGCTTGCCTGGTCATGCAGCTGAGACGCTCTCGCCAGGGTCAGTCGCTCCACTTCTCCCGCCGCGGGCTGGTCTGGAGCATGACCGTCCTGTTGCTTGGATTGCCCATCTTGCAGGTGGTAAACGTACTTTTCGTCGGAGAGACGTTTTCCGGGGGTGAGGGAGTGGTAGGTTCGATCGAGGAGGGTGTTACCACGCTGGTTGATCGTCAACGTGCTAGATCCGGAGAGTCTGCCTCCCTGCTGGACGGGGAGAATGTGAATGAGCGACTGCAGTCGTTGAGCCGGCAGATGGTACAGGACCAGCTCTTTCAACGTGACCTGATCATCGCCACGAACTGTATCCAGCAGTCCAGCGATGTGCTCCCCTCGGATCTCTTCTTTTACCTCCCGGGCCAGGCGAAAAGTCCGAAGCCTCACCTGGGTGATCGTGGAATACCGCTCGCGGATCATCCGGAGAAACTACTGGACGTGGTGATCGGTTCCGGGACGATCTACCCGGTTTTCCCGGCACGGCCACTCTACAATTTCCCCGTCCCAGGGGAGTATGTTGAGCTGGTCGATGGTGGCTTTGCCCATAACAGCCCGGTGGAGGCAGCCGTGCTCTGGGATGCAACACATATTATCCAGCTGCTGGCGACCCCGGAAAAAAGACGTCCCCGCAAGAACCTGGCGACCAACGCCCTGGCCGCTTACAGCCACCTCTTCAAACAGTCCCAGTTGGCGGATCACCGGTCGGCAAAACAGGTATCCGTTTTTACCCTGCAACCTGCGCCTCCCCATATCTGCGTGCTTGATTTTGCCGATATCCTGATCGAACAGTCGATCGAGCGTGGTTACCACGATGCCCGGGGAGAGGTTTCGGGCGACGGTCAGACAACAGCGGGCAGGCCGCATTTCAGCAAGAGCTTCGGGGCGCCAATTTTCTCGGATATCCGGGCAATTCCCTAGCCGAATCCATTTTTGTTGGGCATCCTGCCAGTCATTCAATGAGTACTTTTTCCATTCCCCTTCGCTTCTCTTAATGAACAGAGTTGTAACGGGGAGAAGACCATGTACGGAAAGATCGATGCACACCAGGATGCAATGATGGCTGCTCGTGGTTCCTCGATGGAGGATAACCTGGCCTACCTGCAGGCAAATATCGGCTATTTTCTTGGACTCGATTCGGGTCAGCCTGGCCAGCGACTCGCTGAAATTCTGGCAACCATGTCTGTTATCCAGGAACAGGTTGAGTTCGGTCAAAGAGACTTTCCCTTCTAGAATGCCTTCTGCTGTTGGCGAAATTCGCTGGACTTGTCTTCCTGCTTATGGTGGCC
>JAPYUD010000038.1:0-14867 GCA_029936215.1 Pirellulaceae bacterium
GCAGGAGAATCAGCAGAAGAGCCAGCAGCTGAACAGGAAGCCGGTGACGAGGCAGAAGAATCAGCAGACGAGCCAGCGGCTGAGCAGGAAGCCGGTGACGAGGCAGAAGAATCAGCAGACGAGCCAGCAGCTGAACAGGAAGCCGGTGACGAGGCAGAAGAATCAGCAGACGAGCCAGCGGCTGAGCAGGAAGCCGGTGACGAGGCAGAAGAATCAGCAGACGAGCCAGCAGCTGAACAGGAAGCCGGTGACGAGGAATCCTCAAGTGATCAGGCAACCGAGGAGTTACCTGGTTAAGGAGAGTTTTAGGTGCAACAAGCTCGCACCGACCTAACTGCTAGAATTGGAGAGCGGCCCAGACAGCAAGGCATCATTATTAACTCGAACCGTCCATTCGGCAGGAGACTGCCGTTTGACAGAGGAGCGCGGTTTTATGTGACGTAAAAAACCAGCAAAATCCCTGCCAACAAATAAACCCATTGAGGTGGTGTTCAAGGCAGGTGAGAAAACGAGGAGCCTTAACATGGCTACACGAATATACTCCCTGGCGAAAGACCTGGGTCTCGACAACAAGGAGTTGGTCGAGATCGTCAAAAAGGCAGGCATTTCAGGCAAAGGGTCTGCACTTGCAAGCCTGGAGGACGAGGAGGTCGATAAAGTCAAGCAGTTCATGGCCGAGGGTTCTAGTCCAGCCAGTGCCGAATCTCCTCTTACAATGACGCGGCCCGAAGCTTCCACGCGGACGGACATCAAGGTTGTCACAAGCCGTAGCCAGCCATCTCCCGATTCTCCAACGGGCGAGGAAAAAGAAAACACCGAAGAAGAGGTGATCTCTGAGGTGACCTCTGAGGTGACCTCTGAGGAGATCTCTGAGGAGATCTCTCCGGAACCCGTTCCGGACACAGAAGAAACGACAGCACCTGAGGCACCGACACCACTGTCGCGTGAGGATGTCCTGCCTCTTGGCAACAGCAAGATCAAGGTGATTACCAGTAGTGGGGATGAGGAGGACAAGGGAGGCGACACTTCCACTCCTCGGGCCAAGAAACCACGAACTCCCGTCATCAAGCTCACCCAATTGCCGGATGTACCTCAGCCGGAGGAATTAACTCCAGCGGTGGAAGGAAAAGTTCTGAAACCTGAAGTACGGCTGTCAAGAGATTCGGTAAGGCCCGGTCGCCCCAATCCCCAGGCAGTACAAAGCCCCGAGTTAATGGATCCGGAGAAACTTGCCCAGCAGGGCCAAAAGGGCCGCCGGGGCAAAGGCAAGGAGAAGGAGGGGAACCCCGGCCTGACCGGCATGGCAAGTGCCCGGGCCGAACGATACAACACACGAAAAAGGCGTGAGGAGCGCACAGGTTTCCAGTCCGAGGACGGACAGCGCCGTCGACGTCGTCGACGGACATTGACGCGGACGGGAAAGAACACTGCTGCCCCACGCAAGTCGCGTGTCGTTCTCGAACTCCCCTGCACCGTACGCAGCTTTTCCGAGGCGGCAAGTATCCCAAGTGGTGAAATCCAGGCTGTCCTGATGAACCTTGGATTGATGGTAACCATCAATGCCCAGATCGACATCGAGTTCGTCGAATTACTGGCGGAGGAACTCACGGTTGACCTGGAATTCCGGCAGCAGGAATCCCTGGAAGACTCCCTGCTTACAGAGATCGAGCAGCAGGTCGATCCCGAGGATTCACTTGTTCCCCGTCCTCCTGTGATCACTTTCCTGGGGCATGTCGATCATGGCAAAACATCCCTGCTGGATGCCCTGATTGGAATCGACGTGGTGTCGGGGGAAGCGGGCGGCATCACCCAGCACATCCGTGCATACCAGATTGAAAAGGACGGACGCCGGATTTCATTTGTCGATACACCGGGACACGAGGCATTCACGGAAATGAGGGCTCGCGGGGCCAATGTTACTGACATTGCCGTGCTTGTTATCGCTGCGGATGACGGCATCATGCCCCAGACCGAAGAAGCGATTAGTCACTTGAAAGCTGCCGGTGTCCCGATCGTCGTTGCCCTCAACAAGATGGACTTACCGGGAGCCAATCCAGAACAGGCGATGACCCAGTTGACGCAGTTTGAACTTACCCCCAGCGAATGGGGTGGCGACACGGAAATCGTCAGGACAAGTGCGGAAACCGGGGAGGGGCTTGATGATTTGCTGGAGACGATCCTGACGATTGCCGAGCTTCACGAGTTCCGTGCCAACCCCGACAGGACTGCGGCCGGTATTTGCCTCGAGGCTGAGCAGGAACCTGGTCGGGGGGTCATTGCCAAGGTCATCGTGATGAACGGGACACTCCAGGTCGGCGACGTAGTGGTCTGCGGCCGGACCTTTGGTCGCGTGAAAGCAATGTATGACACCATGGTACATTCAAAACAGCTTAATCAGGCGCTGCCCGCCATGCCGGTCAACATCACTGGATTTGATACTGCCCCGGAAGCAGGAGATGCCTTTCACGTGCTGGAAGACATTGCCATGGCTCGCGAAATTGCTGACCAGCGGATTTTTCGCAACCGCGAAACCTCCCTGTCTGGCATCACAACCCGGATTTCTTTTGAGGACTTCCAGCGACAACTGGAAGATGGCACGCTCGCCCAGACGGACGAGGTTGCCATGATCAACCTGATAATTCGGGCCGACGTGCGGGGGTCGATTGAGGCAATCAGGAAGGAACTGGAAAAACTGCATCACAGTGAAGTCCAGATCCGTATCTTGCAGGCATCGGTTGGAGGGATTACCTCGGCAGACATCATGCTGGCCCACGCTTCCGAAGCCGTGGTTGTTGGGTTTAACGTGATACCAAACGATGATGCCCGTATCCTGGCAGACGAGAAACAGATCGAGATCCGTCGTTACGACATCATTTACAAGTTAACCGAGGACATCAAGTTACTCCTCGAGGGCCAGTTAAAACCGGAAGAACGGATCGTGGAACTCGGCCATGCCGTGGTCCAGAGAGTGTTTTCCATCAGCCGACTGGGGAATATCGCCGGATGCAAGGTTGCCCGCGGATCGATTCAACGAGGATGTCGGATTCGTGTTAATCGCGATGGCCGAACGATTGGTGATTACCCACTCGATTCGCTGCGACGAGAAAAAGACGATACCCGGGAAGTCAAACGCGGCGTGGAATGCGGCATCAAGCTCTCGGGATTCAACGACATCAAGATCGATGATGTTCTGGAAGCATATACCATCGAGGAAATAGCTCGCACACTCTAAAAGAGTTTACTCCCTTTTGACAGGACGATTCGAGACCAGGCAGCGAGCGTTCCTCGCGAGCACGCCGGAAGAAACAAGTGACATAACATGGTGTCCCGACGCCTACTAAAAATTGCCCAGGCCATTCGCGAGGTAGTGAGTAATGCCATCGTGATGGACTTACATGATCCACGGATCGAGAATGCCACGGTAACCTACGTGGAGGTAAGTGGTGACATGCGCCGTGCACGAGTCCACGTCTCGGTCATGGGAGACGAGAAGAAACAGAAACGGTGTATCCATGGTCTCCAGCATGCCGCTGGATTTCTGCAGAGGAAAATCGGAAACCGAATCGACACCCGTTACACTCCCCGTCTGGAATTCACTCTTGACGAGGGCATCCAACACTCGCTTGAAATACAGCAATTGCTAGGCGAATTACTTCCAGACCGGAAAGATCAGGACCTGGATCCGGTGACCCAGCCTGATGACGATTACCGACAGCAAAGGCAGGAGGAAAACAACTAACGGATGAGTACCCCAAGCCGTTCAGATTTGATTACCAAGACATTTCGTGTCGTCAAGAAGAGGTTCAAGCGTCGTCCAACGCCCAGTGGTCGAACAGTGCTGGAACACCTGCTCTATGCCTGCTGCCTGGAAAACGCCACACCGGCTCAGGCTGACGAGGCATTCGGCAAGCTGCAGACACTTTATTTCGACTGGAACGAGGTCCGCGTCACCACGATCTCTGAATTGACCGACGTGATGGGAAAGATCTCCGATGCGTCAGATGCCGCCCGGCGATTACGTTATTGTCTGCACCATGTTTTCGAATCCCACTATTCCTTCGAAATCGATGAGCTCAAGAAACTGACAATTGGCAAGGCAATCAAGCAGTTGAAGAGTTACCAGGGGATAACGCCATTCGTGATCTCCTACGTGGTTCAAAAGGGACTCGAGGGGCATACGATCCCGCTCAACAATGGTGCCCTTCGTGCCTTCACTATTCTCGGTATCGTCTCGGAGAAGGATGCCAGGAAAAAACGTGTTCCCGGGCTGGAACGTGCCATTGGAAAGAACAAGGGGGTCGAGTTCGGAGAACTTGTCCACCAGCTCGGCGTCGCCATGGAAAACAGTCCCTATGGCAAGGTGATCCAGGAAATACTCCTGGGAATCAATCCGGATATACGGGAGCGGTTACCGAAGCGTCCGCCGAAGGACACACCGGAGGTCACGGAAACAAAAGAGAAGAAAAAAGCCAAGCCCAAGGTGACCAAGAAAAAGGACGCAGCCGGCAAGGGGAGCAAGGCAAAGACCAAGAAAACGTCGAACCGGAAGCTGAGCCGCAAGAAGCCCCGTTAGAACTGCTCCCGCGCAGTTGATTGCCAGTGGAGCGGTTAAGCTGATAAACTGGCAAAGCGGGTAACCACGAGAATGCAGTTGGCAGCTTCAATGGGAGTCCATTCGTGAAGTGTTGGCGATCCCCTCTCTTGCTGGCATTGCTGCCCTGTTTCCTTTTTACAGCAATTGCAACCGTTGCTTCAAAAGATCCACCCCGCAAGTCCTCCCTGTCAGATCTCGAGGAGGAAGTCCTTCCTTTCAAGCCCCGTTCGCCGCGGTCTGACGCTGAGCTTGATCGATTACAGGCAACTGCCCTGTTTGCCCATGGACGAATGCTCTACCAGCGCAAGGAGTTTCCCGAGGCATTACGGCGATACCAGCGAGCCTGGCAACACGATTCGACCATTCGTTTGATTCCTGCCGAGGTCGTGAAACTGGCACTGGACATGAAACGGGACGACGTGGCAGTTCGTTATGCTACCCTGGCCCAAGAATTCCCTCCTTCAGAGATCTCCAGCTTTCCCCGTATTGCATCACTGCTCACCAACAACGGGCAGTTCTCGGCAGCCGCTCGCCTCTACCGCCAGATGATTGCCTTGCGGCGCGATGCCCTGTCGGGATCCGCCCTGCTGGCTATCCACCTGGAACTTGGCCGACTTGAATTCCTGGCTGATAATTATGAGGAATCGGCAATTGCCTTCCAGTACGTCGTCGATGCTCTCGACGATCCGGACAGCCACAAGCTGTCCGAGAGTGATATCCGCCGTGTGGTGAGCAAGCCCGAGGTCGTCAATAACCTGATTGCTGAGAGTTTCCTTCATTCCGGAAGGCTCAAAAAAGCTGAGGCTATTTTTGACGCTCAGCAAGAGCAGACGCCGAATGATGCCCTGCATGCCTACCACCGCGCCATGCTGGCACGGAAACGAGGAGACCTGGAAACAGCGCATGGACAGCTCACAGAGTACTTCGCATCATCCAGTATGGATGCCGGCACTGGGTCCTACGAGCTTCTCAAGGAACTGCTGGAGCAGGAGTTCAAGAACCCTGTTCGCGTAAAACGCCTCTACATTCGACAGCTTGAAGAGCTTCACGAGGCGGATCCCGACAACCGCGAGCTACTCGCCACGGTGATCAACGAATTGGTTGAAGCGGAGCAATGGCAGCGAGCACGGGTCTGTTGCGAGCAGATGCTCAGCAAACGGAAGTCGGCATTTCTTTACCAGCAGATGTTACAGACTTTTCATGGCCTCTGGAAATCCGGCGAGGATGATCAGCAGACCGTGGATATCCTTGTCCGCTTACTAGCCAAGCTCGCTGGCAGTAGCGGCAACGTGAGCGGCGCGGTCATGGAAGCAATGTCCCAGGACGCAAACCTGGTTGACCGCATGCTCTCACTGGTCACACCCATGCTGGAAGACCCTGGACAATTTGAGGAGAGGCCGGCGGAGCAAGAGGGCCGATCCCTGGCTGGGCGAATCGTGGCAACCCGCGTGGAAGTGGCGATTGCTATTGGAAGCCTTGCTATCGCCGGCCAACAAGCCGAAAAAGCCAATTCTTTTTTTGACTTTGCGATAGCCCAGCAACCGGCCCAGCAGGCGCGCTACCTGGAAACCTGGGCGTTAAGGCTGTTGATTGCCGACGAGCTGGAGCGTGCAATCGAGGTTCTGGAGAAAGCAATTGGGGATGACGAGGTACGGCAAAAGCAGGGATTTTACTTTTTCCTCGCCAGTGCCGCTGAAATGGCAGGTGATACGGACCGAGCCCTGGAAGCCGCCAGGCAGGCAGCCCAGCTGAGTCCGGACAATGCTCGAATCCAGAGCCGGCTCGGATGGGTCTATTACCATGCCGGGCAGTACCCGGAAGCGGAACAGCAATACCTGGCCTTGATCAAGAAGTTCGACAACGAGTTCGATTCCACACCGACACGAGACGTGATTCGAGAAAGTCGTATGCTCCTCTCCAACATCTGTGTCCGGCAGAAGAGACTTCCCGAAGCCGAGGAGTGGCTCGAGCAGGTCCTTGATGAGTTTCCTGAAGATGTGGGGGCTTACAATGACCTCGGTTACCTTTGGGTAGACCAGGACAAACGGCTCGATCGTGCCCAGCGGATGATCAAGGCCGCGGTCGATGCCGAACCAGATAACGGGGCCTACCGCGACAGCCTTGGCTGGGCCTACTACCGACAGGGACAATTTGACGAGGCGATCGAGCAACTGCTGCTTGCTGCCGAAAAATCAGAGCAGGATGGAGTCATCTTCGACCACCTGGGGGATGCTTACTTTGCCAACGGACAGCCAGGCAAGGCACGTGAATCCTGGAAGAAAGCGATCAAGCTGTTTCGCACCGACGAGGAGGGATTGCGCACCTTGGTCCAGGAGAAGCTCGGAAAACAGCCAACAACACTGAACGAATCACCATAAATAGCACCGGTTAGTCCCGAGACCAGGGAAACACCATCCAGCAGGGATCCTTTTAAAAACGCTGTAGGCGAGTCAAGATCATGGCCGGACATTCACACTGGGCAGGCATCAAGCACAAGAAGGCAGCCGCCGACAACAAGCGGGGCAAGGTCTGGAGCAAGCTCTCCAAGGCGATCATCGTGGCGGCCAAGATGGGTGGCGGGGATCCGGAAACCAATATTCGCCTGCGCACCGCGATTGCGGATTCGAGGATGGCCAGCATGCCCAAGGATAATATTTCCCGCGCCATCAAGAAGGGAACCGGGGAGCTGGCTGGAGGCGATGTCCACGAGATTATCTACGAAGGCTACGGCCCCGGCGGTGTGGCCGTGATCTGTGATGTGTTGACCGACAACCGCAACCGCACGGCACCGGAAATACGAAAGCTCTTTGAAAAATACGGTGGGAAACTTGGAAGCACGAACTGCGTGGCCTGGAATTTTGAGCGCAAGGGACTGTTCCTAATCTCGCACGACCAGGTCGATGAAGAGCGGTTGATGGAAATTGCCCTGGAAGCCGGGGCCGAGGATGTCCAGCAGACCGGTGAGCAACTTGAATTGACCTGCGACCCGGAGATCTACACGGATGTCAGTGATGTCCTCGAAAACGCGGGGATCATAGTCGAGTCAAAACAGGTGGCCCGTTTGCCGCAGAACACGATCACACTGGCACTTGAGGAGGCGAAGCAGGTGCTGGGTCTGATGGAAGCACTCGATGACTATGATGACGTCCAAAGTGTTTCAGCCAACTTTGACCTCACTGACGAAGCCCTGACAGAGCTTTCCAACTAGCCCCTCCTCCCGTCGAGGGCAGATCGCATGGTCAATGTGCGATCTGTTCCCAGTAGCCCTCAAACGCACCCTTGGTGTGAAATTCCGGGCTGTTATCCAGATCGTGACACTGGAAGCAATACTCTTCTTTTGCCCGCTCAAGCGTCAACCTCATGGAAAACTGCAGTGCCAATCGGCCCTGTTGATCAACATCGGCCTCTCCTGACTCTGCAGCAACATGAAGAGACCCTGGACCATGGCAGTTCTCACACCCGTTACCGACCAGCAACGGCGTTGATTCCAGCGAGAGGAACCCGGACTTGTATGGATAGTACTTCTGCGGGTTCCAGCCGGTAACGTGGCAGGAAAGGCATTCCGGGTCATGATGCCGCGGGATCTCGGACCGTTCATCCGGATGGACGAGTGCATCTGTCGCCTGGGCATGAGGAGAATCTGTCCAGATGGTAAATTCCTTCAGATGACATTTCGCACATGCCTGGGATCCCACAAATGAAGCCCCTGAACTATGCACCACCGGCCGGATACCCAGTCCCTCAAGCCCGGCTCGCTCCAGTTCCTGCTGATACAGCTTGAGTTGCTCCAGGACCACGGCCGAATCGGGAAAAGCTGCATCCAGTCCAATACTGGAATACCGCCAGGGTATTTCCCTGTCGGGATAGAGCCCCAGCACCCCGGCAAACATCCCTTTGGGTCCAACCTCAATGATCGTCCCGCGAATTCCATCAACGACCTCGGGCAGCGGGGGGGGGTCACCCACGCCACCGGAAGTGATGATATAGGAGAAGAGCGGGAACTGCCTGGCCAGGGCCCGTGTCTCGGCTATCGAGGCCTGCACCAGCAACAGGTAAAAATCACAGTTTTCCGTTTCCAGTTGCTCGACCACGGGGCGGAGGGATTCTGCAGCCGGGCGGAGGACGAGATCGTCGCTGAGAATTCCCTGCTGTCGCTGGTCCCCCAGCACGGACGTGATACCGACACGGTATTTCCCCACCGAGACGACTCGAAATGCAGGCATCAGTTCGGGATCGATAACCGAAACATTTGCACTCATGAACTGGCCCTTGCCCGGTTCCTCTTCAACAATCGAGGCCACCAGTTCTCCTGCCGGCAATCGAAGGTCATCAGGCCCCAGCGCAATCGCCTGGTAACCAATGTCCTTGAGTCGCTCAATCGTCAGCTGGAACTTGATCTCTGGCTGGCGGCCAAATCGTCGCACCTGGTTCCCGGCGTCGACCATCAGCAGGGGCCATTTCTTGTCCTCCCGCAACTGCCGGATCAACTCCTGGCGACGGGCCAGACCCCCCTTCTGATAATCAAGGCCAGTACATCCACATGGTTCGAGGTAACCATGTTGCCTGCCGGTGATGACGATCGCCAACTCCGGACGGGGCCAACTTTTCCATGACTGCTCGCTGCTCTCTCCAGGCCCGGATTCGCCCTCTTCACGGTTTTCGGCGATTGCCGAACCCTGTTCACCATCCTCCGGATGCTGCAGCAGAGCCTCGCTCCCTGGCTGGTGTTCGCCTCCCGGGTTTGGGCCAGGGCGGTCATCAACAGGTGACTGCTGACTACAACCAGAAACCACTGTCAGGGAAAGAAAAAGTCCCACGAGTAGCAACATCCAATGCGGCTGGCTGTTGTGATTCATCGGTTCCCTGTCCCTGGAGATCACTTCTGGGTTGGCACAATGGCAAAACGGACCAGGATCTCCAATTCCTCGATGTCAGGATGGGTTGTTCCCAACAGGATCCGACCATAGCCCTCCTGTTGCGGGTTAAGTCGCTTAATCTGGCTGGTTCCCTCCGGAACCTTGATCACCACGGCATGCTGTAACGCCTTACTGGTGGCACTCGAGTCACGACGAACGACCTCTACCTGGAAAACGCCGGCGGGTTCAATCTCCTTAACACGGAACTTGATCGACTCCCTCAAGGGACCCTTCGCCAGCAACATGACCTTCTCCTCAACCCCCTTTTCCTGCGAAACAATCCCCAGGTCCAGGACTCTCTGTCCCCGGTGGAACCGCTTGCTTGCCAGGAAAGTAATATCCGGAGTGACAATTCCCTGGATGGCGACATCAATACGGGGAGAGTCGGGAAGGTTGGTAGTAATCCGGATCGCCTCGTTGAAATCGCCAAGCGGCAACCCGGGCTTGAGCTTGAGGATCATTTTCTTACCACTCCTCGCATCCACCTCCTGCGCCAGCTCCTCCTCACCCAGGTCTTCGAAGTGGACATCCAGGTATCCCTCCAGCCGCGTGAAATAGAACTTGTGGTCAATGATCTCCAGGCTGTCGGACTTGTACGCAAAGATCATCGCCGATGCTGTCGCCCCGTTTCCCTGCGTCACGCTGGTCAGCACAATATCCCCTGGCCTGGACCAGACACTCTGGATGATCTTGCCGACGATCGAAAGTCTCACCACCCGTCGCTTGGGATCATTAGTCAGGATTTCGGCCATCTGCTCAAAAACTTTCGAGTCAGGTTCCGATTCCTTGGCGGTCCACTCAAGGCGAACCTCCACTTCTGCACCCGGTTCCAGGTACCCGCCTGCAAGCTCACTGATCGTACACTTGCAGCTGGTTTTTCCCTGCTCCAGGGTCAATGGAGCATCTCCAGTGTTACGGATCACAAAAAGATGGTCACGCTTTCCCAGGCGTTCCATGATCCCGAAATTGTGAATCGCACCTCCTACCACCTCTACCGTCGGTACGTTGCTGGTCCTTACGTCCCCCTGGACAGGTACCCTGTTGACCGTACGGAACTGTTCATTGATATCTCCCACCTCGTACCAGTTATGGCCATATCCGATCGCCCAACCGGTCGCGAGTGCAAGGATTGCCAGCAGGAATACTCTCATCAGCCTTCCACCTCCAGGAACTGTTCTGACCCTATCAAATGTAGTCGACAGGCTACTTACCCGGGATATGGATATTGAAATTCAAACGAAATCCCGTCTTCCACGGATTCATTGGGATGCATCATCCCGACTAGGTTGATTACGCAGGAAGGCCACCAACTGGTTCATATTCTGAAAGAACAGGCCATCGCTCGAAGGAGTTTTTGCCCGCCAGTCAGGGAATGGCAGCTCGATCAATCGTCGCTTATCGAGTTGCAGCTCAATCGAGCTATTCCGCTGGTCCAGGCGATCGGCCTCCCTGGCATATTCTCCCGCCGCACGCTGGTCCCCCGAAAGCCAACAAGTCCAGGCGGCCTGCCCTGCCAACCGTGCATCACTGGGGTGAAGTTCCGAGGCACGTTGGAAAAGTTCACGGGCGCGGTCAAGATCCTCTCCCTGGCCATGCTGCTGATGTGCAACCAGGTAACAGCTGGCCAGGAAGGCATGCGTTGTTGCAGAACGAGGATCCCTCTGAAGCAGGTCATCGGCCGCTTCCACGAATCCTCCCCGCGAGCCATCTCGATCCTGCCCCCAGTTACGATGGTGGATGATCACCAGTTCCATGGCCGGGCGAGGCCAACTGGGGTCCGCATCACACGCTTCCTGGAGTAACTCCTGCATGCGATCCTCGTCCCGCCTGAGGGCCGCCTGATGGGCATCCAGCAACAGCGTACGGCTTGACATAATCGGCCAGTAAGCAGTCACCAGGAAACTGGCGGTGACTCCCAGCAAGAGAAGCATCACGATGGCCCGCCCGCGGGCTGGCAGTGGGCGATTCGAACTGCCTGTTCCATGAACCAGAAGCATGGCAAGCAGTAGCCAGCCTCCCTGGGCAACACCAGGTGTTCCGATCCCCCCGGCGGCCAGCAGGTTGACAAGCCAGCACAGGAGGGCAGCCAACGGAAGCCAGGCAGGAAATTGCCCTTTTTTTACCCAGTCATGCAGACGCGCCATGACCAGCACCATGACCGGCAATCCCAGGGCAATAACACGTGTACTCCCCATTGGGGAATCCACCAGCATGCTATAGGGAAAGGCAAGCAGGCCACCCACCAACGCTCCGGCATAGATACTCCGCTCCACTCCCCTGCTGCTTTTTCCGGCCGTCTCAACGGGTGGATGCATCATGCTGCGGCCTACCGACCACACCACCGCCACCGTGGCAAGCAGGGAAAGGGTACCAGCAGTGGCCCATATTTCGAGAATCCAGTTATGCGGATCGGCAACCGTCTCGCTGGCACCTGGCAGCTTGAACTGCATGTAGTACTCGGCGAAATTCCCTGGACCACATCCCAAGAGCGGATAGTCCGCGATCATCCGCAACGAGGCAAGCCAGTACTGGAGCCGGAAAGAAAATGAATCCAGCGTCTGTGAAAACACCAACCAGTCGAGCCGTTTGACAAGGAAAGCAAGCACACCCAGGCCAGCGCCGAGCAGGAGAAAACTGGCCAGGATCCAGCTCGTGATACGATGACGACCCCGTCCTCCCTGGCCAACAAGGATCACGATCATCCCCACGCCAGCGGCAACCCACCCCGACCGGCTCTTGGTAAGAAGCAGGCAAAAGCCGAGCAGGATACAGAACAACAATTCCGGGGATATCCCGAGTAACCGATCACGCCGAGATCCGGCAAGGGTTTTTCCTTTTTCCCCGGCCTGGTAACAGAGTACCGTCATGCCAATGGCAATGATCAGCCAGGGAGCGAGGAAACCTGCCAGTGAGTTGGTAAGTGAGAACGTTGTGGCCGGCTCAGTACTCTGCAGGCGACTTTCGAAATGGTAACGCAGTGGGGTTCCCATGGGCGCGACAATCCCTGCTTGCTGGAGCATTTCCTGTCGTACCGTTTCGTCGTTATCGAAGTACCGATGGTAACGCTGCGGCACCAGGTAAAATGACTCGTAGACCGCTTCCAGGCAGAGCGAGACCGCCAGTGCCAGCATCACCGCGCAAAGAGCCCTGGCAGTTCTCGAGCAGTCGACCAGCTGGCGCATGATCAGGAAAGCCAGTCCGAAAGCGATCCATTGCCACATCGTGTTCTGGGTCGCCCGTGCATTTCCCTCCGATGCCATCCACAGGCAACTTGCCGTGTGCAACAACACCAGCAGCGTGACCGCAATTTCCACCGGTCCCCATCGCACCGGGGCCTGGTCACGACGGCGATGGATACACCATGCCAGGGCAAACAACAGCCAGAGCAGAACCAGCACCTGACCCTTGCCATCCTGGACTTCAAGTGAATCATTCGGCACCAGCACGGTCAGCACCATCAGGGCGGCCAGGGCAGCCCGCAAAAGTCCCCGCCCATCTCCAGGCAGGTCACGTCTTTTTGATGCTCGATTCACGAACGGATCTTTCGTCGTGCCGCAGTCTCCAGTATTGCTACCAGTGCCAGCACACAGACAACCAGCAACACGATAATCCCCGCCTCCAGAAAACCGGCGACCCTGGGAAGCAGCAAGGCACCCAAACCACAGGTGGCGGTGGCAAAATACATGGTCAAGACTGCCTGCCCCTTGGTCATTCCAAGTTCCACCAGCCGATGGGAGAAGTGACTCTTGTCAGGCTGAAAGGGACTGCGCCCTTCACGCAATCGGATCCAGATGACAGTGACAAAATCATAGATCGGGACCGCCAGCACACAGAGAGGAGCAAGCACGGCATGAGGTTTCTGGTCCGTTGCATAGGTTGCCAGCAGGGAGGAAATCCCAATACAGAAACCGACGAAATAGCTGCCCGCGTCCCCCATGAACAGACGGGCTGGCGGCCGGTTGTGAACCAGGAAGCCGAGCAGCGAGCCAAGCAGGACAAGGAACAGGCCAGCAACAAACAACTGTGGCCCCTGCTCCGATGCCCCAGGCAACAAGACAAACACGGTCAGCACCAGGGAGACAATTCCTGCTACCCCGGCCGAACCGCCATCCATGTTGTCCAGCATGTTGAAGGAATTTATCAGCAACACCACCCAGATCACCGAGACCAACGTTGCGATCAGTGTGGAAGAGAGGAACAGGCTCAGTTGCCATCCCTGTGTGGTGATACAAGCAGTCACAACCAGGAACTGGATTCCCAGGCGCAGTTTCCAGGGAAGACCACGGATGTCATCGACCAGGCCGAGGACCATCAGCGCGGTTCCTCCGGCAAGCAATATCCAGAGCGATCCCAGGCGGCTGGAAATCCCATCCATGTGCTGCTGGATCGATGCCGGTAACCAGGTCGGATCTGACCTGGCAGCCATGACAAGCAACGTTCCTGCCAGGAAGGGAACAATCACACCCAGCCAGATAGCTATCCCTCCCCCCATCGGGGTCGGCGTGACATGAACCTTGCGATCGCCGGGCTGGTCAATCAGTCCCCAGCCGGCGGCCCGGCGACGAACCCAGAAAGCACTCACCAGGGCAATCAGGAAACTGGCCAGCGCGGCCACCATGATCCACGTTAATGCCGCTGAATTCATCAAGTCCACCTAATGGTTCACGGATGTCAAGAAGGCGAGTGCCTCCCAGGTCATCCCGGTTCAACGATCAGCTGCCTGCGAGCGAGTGAATTCATCTCCGTTCGCCCTGCCCCTCTTCTACGCTCTCCTGCCGGGAACGTTCGCGCAGGTAATCACGACAATCCAACAGGAATGCCCTGTAGGGAGCAGAACAAAAGTCAGGGTAGGTCCAGTCACGTGGTTCCCACTGTCGCTTGTGGAAGTAGAGTGTGCACTCAGCAAAAATGCCCTGGCCCAGGTAAATCCTGTGGTCCCGGTCCTTGGTCGTGGCCAGGACCAGCTTGGCCTCCGACAGGTAGCCAGGATCCAGATTCAAAGGTCGCTCGACCTTGTCTCCGGAAGGCGACCGGCAGTTCCTCTCCCAGCGATTGGATTGCCGTTTCCAGGACGCCAGTTCCCCGGGATCGGCCGGCAACTCGAACGCCCAGATTACTTTCTTCAGGTCCGTCCCCATCTCGTCGCGATAGTAATCTGTTTGGTCGAAATCAAACAGGTCACTCTCCATGGCAATCGGCCCCCAGTTCTCAACCAGCAACTGGCGGGCCCAGGCAAGCGCCTCGGGACTCTGGCTAAATGCAACCATCAACCTCAAAACCGGTGAGTGATCTGCCGTCGCTCCCATAACCCTACCGCTGAAACAGGTTCGTTCTCAGAAACCATCCTCTAGTAAGCC
>JAPYUD010000039.1:0-14756 GCA_029936215.1 Pirellulaceae bacterium
GAGAGACTCTCTGGAAAAAGACGCTCCAGGAAGCACTTCCGCATGAGGGAGGCCATAACAGCGCCAGCCTCGCTTCCCAGTCCCCGGCAACCGACGGGCAGCATGTTTTCGCTTTTTTCGGATCCCGCGGCATCTATTGCCTGGACATGAAGGGGACGCTTGTCTGGAAGAAAGACCTGGGAGTGATGAAGAGCAAGCATGGCCATGGGGAAGGAAGCTCGCCGGTCCTGCATGGCGACACGCTGGTCATCAACTGGGACCATGAAGGAGATTCTTTTGTGGTCGCCCTGGACAAGAACACCGGCAGGGAACGCTGGCGTGTCAAACGGGAGGAAGTCACGTCCTGGGCCACTCCCATCGTGGTGGAGCATGCCGGCAGCTCCCAGCTGGTGGTGAGCGGTACCGGACGGATCCGCAGTTACGACCTGGCTACGGGGGGCGTGATCTGGGAATGCGGAGGACTTTCTGCCAACATCGTCTGTTCCCCGGTTGCCGGGCACGGGATGGTCTTTGCCGGCAGCAGTTACGAGAAGCAGGCGATGATGGCAATCCAGCTGGATGGGGCCAGTGGGGATATCACCGACAGTGACAAGGTTCGCTGGTCACGGATCCGGGGAACCCCCTACGTGCCGTCGTCGCTGCTGTACAAGGAATCGATTTACTTCCTGCGTCACTACCAGGGCATCCTGACGCGCATCGAGGCAAAAAGCGGAAAGGAAAAACAGGGGCCCTTTCGTCTTGGAGGCATCCGCAATGTTTATGCCTCACCAGTCGCTGCCGCCAACCGGATCTACATTACCGACATGGATGGCATGACGATGGTCCTCAGCCACGAGCAACAACCTCGCGTGTTGTCGCTGAACCAGCTCAATGACAGCTTCAGTGCTTCCGCAGCCATCGTGGACAAGGAGATCTACCTGCGAGGCACCAAGCGGCTCTACTGTATTGCCGAGGATTGAGTTTCGCAGGCGCAAAATCCTACGAGTCGTCTACCGCCACAGGAGTCTCGGACTTTTCCGCATCCGCTGGCACCGCTGTATCTTCGGGCAGGACGTTTTCATCTTTCCCCGTCTTCTCAGCCACCACGTTACCATCCATGCGGTGCGTGACCCGTGGCTTGATCACCTTTCCAGCCAGCCCGATCACTTTCATGGCCTGGATCATGCGGTAGGAAATATCCAGTTCCCACCAGCGGTGGCCATGGGCGGAACTACGTGGATCTGCATGGTGGTTGTTATGCCAGCCCTCTCCATGGGCCATTAATCCCACGATCCAGTTATTCCGACTCTCGTCCGGTTCCTCTTTGTAGTTACGGTAACCGAACACATGGCTGACGGAGTTCACCGACCAGGTAATATGCCAGACCCACACCGTGCGGAACAAAACCCCCCATACCACCAGGCTAGTACCGAGTTGAACTCCAGACAGTGCGTTTCCACCAAGCCACCAGCCAAAACCGAATCCGGCCAGCCAGTAAACAGCGGCATGGATCAGGTAGACCAGGATGTAGTTCTTGTCCTTTTCCACCCAACTGTAGTAACGACTGCGCATCAGATCCGGGGCATAACGAGAACAAACCTGGTCGGGCAGATAACCCTCCACGTCGTAAAACAACCAGCCCATGTGACCCCAAAAGAAACTCTTGGTCGGAGAATGAGGATCCAGGTCGTCGTCGGAAAACTGGTGATGGGCACGATGCGTGCCGACCCAGCGGCCAGGTGGGCCCTGCAGGCAACAGGATCCCAGCGTTGCCAGGCAGTACTCGAACCATTTTGGACAGGTGAAACCGCGGTGCGTGAGCAGGCGATGGTACCCAATGGTAATGCCAAACATGCCGTACAGCTGCCAACTGGCCAGCGCCACAATGACGGCCGTCCAGCTAAAGAGCCAGGGGATAAATACGCACAGTGCTGCGACGTGGATCAGCAGCATGATCACCGTTCTTCCCAGGCAGAAGCACCTCTGGGGTGCTTTCCCCTCCGCGGCCGCTCCCGGACTCTCGGTGACAACTGGCTCAATCGCACCAGTTGTTTCATTGGACACAGTAACCAAGCTATCTCACTCCGATCCTTCGATTTCTTATGCCAAGAAAGAAAATTGGCCCGGCTGACAATCGTTGCCAGCTAGTTCGTTCTTACCAAGAAAATTGATCCGTCGATAGAACAGATAAACACTGCGAAATGATCTCTACTGCCCAGCCCTCCTTTCACAAGGGAGAGGGGCAGTTCTCTCAAGCAGCTTTCCCGGCGAGAAAATGGGAAGCATCCCATTGCCACAGATCATCTTCAGGCACAGACAAAAAACAGTGCAAAAACAAGACACTCCGCTTAAACATGCCTCTAGAGGAAAAAATCTGCAATTAAATCGGCTTCCGGATCCATCGCATAATGGTCCAGGTCGGTCACGCCTTCTTCCGCCAACACCTCGTCATCGACAAAGAAATTCCCGCTACATTCACGGCTCTCTCTCGTCAGGATCGCATGCGCCGCATCGGCCATGATCTCCGGTTTGCGAGACCGCTGGATCATGGCATCACCACCGAGCAGGTTCTGGACAGCGGCAGTAGCAATCACGGTCCGTGGCCAGAGGGCATTGACCGCCACGCCCCGGTCTCGCAGCTCTTCCGACATTCCCAGCACGCACATGCTCATCCCGAACTTCGACATCGTGTAGGCAACATGGGGAGCAAACCAGCGGGACTCCATGCTGAGGGGAGGGGAAAGGTTCAGTACGTGCGGATTGTCAGCCTTCAGTAGCGCCGGGAGACAGTGCTGTGTTACCAGGAAGGTCCCTCGTACATTGATCGAGTGCATCAGGTCAAACCGCTTGATCGGGGTCTCCGTGGTACCGGCAAGGAAGATGGCACTGGCATTATTGACAACGATATCAATACCACCGAATGCTTCCACGGCACTTGCAACGGCTGCCTGCACCTGGTCTTCAAAGCGGATATCGGTCGCACATGCAAGTCCCTGGCCTCCGGCTGCTTCAATCTCCTCGACCGCTGTATAGATCGTACCAGGGAGTTTCGGGTGCGGCTCGGTTGTCTTGGCAACCACCACAATATTGGCTCCATCCGCTGCCGCCCTGAGGGCAATCGCCTTGCCGATTCCCCGGCTGGCACCAGTGATAAAAAGTGTCTTTCCTTCCAGTGTCGCCATCCTGCCGGCTCTCCCTTCTTCTCCTGGCCATAAGATCAGCTGGTCCGGACTCTAACTGCGATAATACCACAGTCATCCTGGAGGCGTTGGGGCTGCTACAGAATGGCCTATCGCCTTTCCTTCCGGTGGCCTTTGGATATGATAAACAGGTCGCTTGATCGACAAATCCCCGTCTGCTCCATGTTCATTTTCCTTTCGTGCAAGACGTAACCATGCTTCATCTTCGCCCCTTTCTGATGCGCTGCTCTGCGATGCTGGTGATCGCTGCGTTTACGGGTTATGCCCTTGCAGCAGCTCCACCCAAAAAACCCGTTCCCAAGGCCAAGCCGGCACTGCAAAAGACTCCCAAGAGCAAGCTCCCCAACCAGGGACCACCTCCGAAGCTCAACTTCCGTATCGCCCCGGTCAATCCACTCCACAAGGAACAGGTGCGGCAATCGGCTGACCGTATCGACGAGTTGATTGATGCCCGGCTCTTGAGCGAGGGGATCAAGCCGAACCCGAAGTCCACCGACGAGCAGTTTGTCCGCCGCATCTACCTGGAGATCAGCGGCACCATCCCGACCGGCCGGGAGACCTTTGCGTTCTTCGAGGCCTCGCGGGAGGACAAGCGGGAGGTCCTGATTGATCACCTGCTGAACCAGCCAGGTTATGCCAGTCACTTCTTTAATTACTGGGCAGACATCCTGCGGCTGGTGGATAAACCAACGAACGTGACCTACCTGCGGCCCTACGCCGACTGGCTCAAGGGGCAACTCCGAAGCAACGCTCCCTATGACCAGATGGTCCATGCCATGCTAACCGCCCAGGGAAAATCCTGGGTAACTCCCGCTGTCGGTTACAAGCTCCGCGACAGGGGGATGCCGCTGGATAACCTCAACAACACGGTCCGCGTCTTCATGGGGACACGAATCGGCTGCGCCCAGTGCCATGACCATCCTTTTGACAACTGGACACAGAAAGAATTCTACGAGCTGGCCGCTTTCGAGGCGGGTGTCCGGACTATCCTGCCCCGGACCCGTTTCAAGCTGGACGAGTCAGCGAACGCCCAGAAAAATGTCACCGGCGCCGTCCTCAGCCGGCTCCGGCAACTGGAACGGTACAACAGGGAGCAGGTCTTCGAGGTCGTGAATGCCCGCCTCAAGTTCCCGCATGATTATGCCTACGCCGATGCCAAGCCTGGTGAGATTGTTCAGCCGAACGTGATTTTCGGAAAGAAGCCACCCTTGTCGGCGAACAGCTCACGGCGAACCGCCTTTGCCGATTGGCTGGTAGCAACCGAGAATCCCCGCTTCGCCAAGACGATTGCCAACCGGCTCTGGAAACGCGCCTTGGGGGTAGGGCTGATCGAGCCAGTCGACGACATCCGGGATGACACCACGGCGAGCAACCCGGAATTGATGAAGTTCCTCACCGAGGAGATGATTCGCCTGAAATTCAACCTGAAAGAATTCCAGCGAATCATTTACCATACCCGCTCCTACCAGCGGCAGGTGACCTACACAGATTACGACAGCACCAAGCCGTACCATTTCCAGGGCCCGGTTTTGCGGCGCATGACTGCCGAACAGATCTGGGATTCCCTGCTCACGCTGACACTCAAGCACACCGACCATTTCCTTCGCCCCAGCGACAAGCCGTACGTGACGGCGATCAATGCCGTGCAGGGAATGACTGCCAGCCAGCTGGTGGAAAAGGCCAACGCCATCGTCAAGGCAGAGGGTGACCGGCGTGCCCTGGATCGCAAGCAGGCGTACAAGGGGGTCACCCTGAGACGAGCCTCCGAGCTCCCCCAGCCGCTGCCCGAAGGACACTTCCTCCGCCAGTTTGGCCAGAGTGACCGCAACATCATCTCGGCGGGAACTACTGATGGCACGGTCCCCCAGCTGCTCACGCTTTTCAACGGTCCGGTCACCCACATGATGCTGGAGGCCGGCTCGGTGATTAACGAGGAAGCAGTCAATGCGCAACCATCCAACCGGATTGATGTGATCTTCCTCAGCATCCTCGGTCGCCGGCCTACCGCCAACGAGAGACAGATTGCCTATCAGGAGATTCGGGATAATTTCCAGAAGTACAAGAACGATCCGAACAAGCGACTGGCCGGCTACGGCAACATCATCTGGGCACTTTTCAACACGCGAGAGTTCCTTTTTATCCAGTAAGCCAGGTGACACTGGCAGGTAAACAATATGAGCAAAACAGACCTCGATCGACGCATGCTGATGGAATCGACGGCCCGGTCCCTGCTGGGCGTGAGCATCCTGCCTGCACTTGGCTCGCTGGCAAAAGCACAGGCCACAGGAGGGAAGACCCGGCGACTGATCTACCTGTTCATGCATGGTGCGATGAGCCATATCGACACCTTTGACCCCAAGCCGGGGACCAAGGCCCAGGGACCAACCAAGACAATCAAGACGAAGATCCCGGGAATCCAGTTTGGCGAGCACCTGCCAAAACTGGCCGCCATCGCAAACCAGCTGGCTGTCATCCGCTCGATGAACACCGCAACCGGCGCCCATGGCCCTGGCCAGTACCTGATGCGGACCAGTTACAAGCAGATCGCCACCACGCGTCATCCCGGGATGGGTCCCTGGCTACAGAAGCTGATGGGACGGATCCACCCGGACCTTCCTCCCAGTGTCCAGATCGGTGGTGGTGAGGGACCCGGTTACCTGGGTGCCAAGTTCGCCCCGGTACCGATCGGGGATCCTGCCAAGGGACTTCAAAACACCCGCCAGCCGACCTACCTGCTCGAGGGACAGTTTGCCCAGCGAATGAAACTCGCCGGAAAATTTGACCAGACCTTCCGCAGCCGGGCAACCACTGCCGAGGTGCTGGGCTACGATGACCTTTACCGCGAGGCGATCAGTCTGCTTAACAGCAAGGACCTGGCGGCCTTTGACATCACCAAGGAACCAAAGGCCCAGCAGGACAAGTACGGCAGCTCGCGGTTCGGTAAAGGCTGCCTGCTGGCCAGCCGCTTGATTCAACATGGTGTCCGTTACGTGGAAGTCACCCACCGCAGCTGGGACATGCACCGCGAACTGGCCAGTACCAATAACCTGCCGACCAGGTGCATGGACCTGGATAATGGCCTGAGTGCCTTGCTGACAGACCTGAAGTCCAAGGGACTGCTCGACGAGACACTGGTGGTGGTAGCAACAGAGTTTGGTCGCAAGCCAAACATCAACCAGAATGCAGGCCGGGACCACCATCCGGCTGCCTTTTCCTGTGTGCTGGCAGGTGCCGGGATCCGCAGTGGCCAGGTCTACGGCGAAACGGACGAGGAAGCTTTTTACGTGGCCGACAAGGATGCCACACCCCAGGATCTCAACGCCACGATTGCCACGGCGCTGGGGCTCTCAATCGACAAGCCGATCCACTCTCCCGACGGTCGTCCATTCACGATCGCTGACAAGGGAAAGCCGATCAAGGAACTGCTGGCCTAGTTCTCCTGCTCTACCGTTGGCAGAGGCTGCGGCCCGGTCGATCCCATCACGCGCTGGGAATAATCCATCAAGGACCCGGTCACGATTCCCGATTCATCACTCAACAGGTACGCACACAATCGGGCCACGTCCATTGGCTTGAGCAGGCGACCGAAGGGGGATGCCTGCTCGGCAATTTCCAGCCAGTTCTCAGGACGCCCCATCTTCCGCTGCACATCGTCCTCGGCCGGGGTATCGGTCCACCCCAGGTTGATCCCGTTGACCCGGATCTGGTTAACTCGAAGTGCATTGGCCACGTTCTTGGTAAAGGTACTAAGAGCTCCCTTGGTGGCTGAATAGGCCATGATGCAATCCAGCCCACAGTAAGCGGCCACCGAGAGAATATTAACGATGGAGCCGGCGATCTTCTCCCGTTTCATGATCTGTACCGATTGCTGGGTGAGCAGGAAGGGGGCTCGCACATTAACGGCGAACTGGTAATCCCAGAATTCGGCCGTTGTATCTTCCAGACCTCCACGATTCGTGTCGGCAGCGGCATTGACCAGCCCGTCAACACGGCCAAACCGATCGTCGCAAGCCGCCACGATGCCCTTGCATTCCTCCACGTCTGCCAGGTCCGCCTGCACGAAAAGAGCCGGGCAACCACCCGCCTCGATCTCGCCGGCAATGGCTTCACCCTTCTGTTGCTGTCGGCCACAGAGGACCACACCGGCTGCGCCACATTCTGCGCTATGCCGCGCAATCGCCTCACCAACCCCCTGGGTCCCCCCGGTTACGATAATGACCTTACCGTCCAGTTGCGCCATCCGCCTGTCTCCCTCTTCAATGAAATTCTCGAGTACCCCTTAACCGGCTGGGGGTTCTGCCGCGCGCCGCTCCGTTATCAAGCTGTAATGCTGGATCTGCCGATTGCGGCCAAAGTGAAAGATCCCCTCCTTGTAGGGAAGAGTATCATCCAGGTCACAGGCATGCACAACCAGCTCGTCCCCGCTTCCACTCGCCTGGGCGACCACTTCGCCCGAGGGGGCAATGATCGCGGTCTCGGCCAGTTGCGCAACCCCCTCTTCCTCTCCTCCCTTGGCAACTCCCACGACCCAGCTGCCATTCTGGTACGCACCAGACTGCAGGCAGAGTCGATTGTGGAACGAGACCAGGGAATTCATGTCCGGGTAATCCGGGTTCACCAGCGGGGTGTTGTATCCCAGCAGGATAAGTTCCGCTCCCTGCAGGGAGAGTACCCGGTAGGTCTCTGGCCAGCGGCGGTCGTTACAGATGCACATCCCCACAATTCCGCCAAAGGCATTCCAGGCACGAAATCCAAGGTCCCCGACGTCAAAATACCGTTTCTCCAGGTTCTGGAAGGGGTGATCTGGGCGTGGCTCAACATATCCAGGCAGGTGGATCTTGCGAAAACGTCCAATCACCTCGCCCTCCTGGCCCACCAGGATCGAGCTGTTGAAGTGTCGAACCTCTCCATCCTGCTCAGCCAGCTCGGCATAGCCAAGATGAAAACCGACACCGAGGCGTCGGGCCTCCTCGAACAAGGGCCGGGTCGCATCCCCGGGCATCTCTGTCTCGAAGTAACTGTCAATCTCCGCCTGGTCTTCCATCTCCCAGTGTGGAAAGAAGGGAGTCAGGGCGCACTCAGTGAAAACGACCAGGTCGCAACCCTGCCGGTGAGCCTCGCGGAGCATCGTGACCAGGCGATCAACCGCCTCGCCGCGCGTGGTCTGCCTCGATATCGGGCCGCTCTGGGCAGCACCCACCGTGATAATCCGTGACATGCGGACACCTCGCTTCTACGGCACATATTCATGCTGCCGGTGTTTCAAGCCCAGCAGGACTCCCACCAGGGGCGCTTAGTATAGTCCTCCACTGATAGCATGGCGCGGGGGTCCGCGTTCGATATACTGACATGTCCCAATCATGAAAAGTCCCCAGCAGGAGAGACCATGTTACCTGGCATCAAGCAGTTCGATTTGACCGGCCGCTCGGCAATCATCACGGGCGGCTCCAAGGGCCTGGGCAAGGCGATGGCAGCAGGTCTCGCCTCGGCCGGGGCCAGTGTCCTGGTCAGCAGTCGTCACGGGGACGAGGCAGCCGCGGCCGCCGAGGAGATCGCCGCTGACCACGGCCAACAGGCAATCTCGATCGAGGCCGATGTCACCTCTCCCGAACAGGTGGAGGCGATGGTCCAGGCCGCCCTGGATGCGTTTGGCAAGGTCGACATCCTGATCAATAATGCCGGCATCAACATTCGGGGGCCAATCGATGAACTCTCCCTGGATGACTTTCGCACCGTGCTCAATGTTAACGTCGACGGAGTCTGGCTCTGTACAAAAACGGTTCTGCCGCACATGAAAGAAGCGGGCTACGGGCGGATTATCAACCTGGCCAGCACCCTGGGCCTTGTCGGACTTGCCAACCGGACCCCCTATACGTCGAGCAAGGGGGCCGTGGTGCAGATGACCCGCGCCCTGGGACTGGAACTTGCTCCCTTCGGGATCACCTGTAACGCGATCTGCCCGGGACCCTTTCTGACCCCGATGAACGAACCGATCGCGGACACCGAGGAAGCCAAGACATTCATCGTCGGCGCCGTTGCCCTCGATCGCTGGGGGAGAATGGAGGAGATCCAGGGAGCGGCAATCTTCCTGGGCAGTGACGCGTCGAGTTACGTGACCGGAAGCATGCTCACGGTGGATGGCGGCTGGACCGCCCACTAGCCAGGGTCTTCTCATTTTCCACAGGAAATGGTGATGCGTTTATTCTCTCCACTGGTGATTTCCCTGCTGCTGTCCGGCACACTGACTGCAGCTCCCCCGGCACTGACCAATCCGGCCCGCGTTGACATGTCGGCTGAGAAGCTCGACGAGGCAGTGGCAATTTTCAAGGAAGCGATCACCGCGGACGATCTCCGCAATGTCGTCCTGCTGGTCGCTCGCAACGGAAAAACGGTCCTGCACCAGGCAATCGGCTGGAGGAACAAGGAGACTCGCCTGCCCATGGAGCCTGACAACCTGTTGCGAATGGCATCCAATACCAAGGCGGCGGTTGCCACTGGAATCCTGATCCTGGCCGAGGAAAAAAAGCTGGACCTGGAGGACTCGGTCGGCTTGCACCTGCCTGCTTTTGACAATGACAAGTACCAGTCGATCACGCTCAGACACCTGCTCAGCCATACGAGTGGCTTGCGGATCAAGACGCTCTTTCTTGACCCCTTGATGGAGCCCAGCGACGAGCACCCGGATGCTCCCAGTCTCCAGCTGGAAATAAACCGTTTCGCCTCTATCGGTCCGGAGGTTCAACCAGGCACATCGTATAGCTACAACAACGCGGGATTCAACACGCTGGGAGCGGTTATCGAGGTTGTCTCCGGGCAACTTCTGGATGAGTTTCTCAGCGAGCGGATTTACCAGCCACTTGGCATGAAAGATACCTCGCACCGTCCACCCGCCGACCAGGTCGACCGCATGTCAACGGTCTACCAGCGCGAGGACGGAGAATGGTCAGTGCGATTCAAGCAGGGGACCGAGATGCGAGTTCCATTCGTACGAGCCTCTGGCGGCATGGTATCGACTGCCGAGGATTATTCTCGTTTTGCACACATGTACCTTGGAAACGGAAAACTCGGGCGGACACGGATCCTGTCGCGAGCGAGTGTCCGTGAGGCAACCAGCCACCAGAGCCTCGGTGCCTACTCGAAACAGCAACAGTCACCGCGCAGTTCCTTTTATGGGCTCGGCTGGGTCACGGGCCTCGATGGTGCCTTCTGGCATACGGGCTCAGAGGGAACCTACGTCTGGGTTGATCCGGAAAGGAAGCTGGTTGGCATGGTCCTAACGCAGAGCCCGGGCGGCACCTACCTTCGCAGTGAATTCCGGGAACTGGTGAATGCCGCCTGCCTGAGGTAAGTGATTCTGACTTGCCAGCATGCGGCCAATCTTCATAAAACAGTGCTTGTTCAGCGGACTCCTGAATTCAGTTCACGCAACTGCCCATGTCCCCAGGCCAATTACTTGCCAACGTGGACGCTGCCATGCCGGAATTCCAGTTCCTCGGCACGCCCCACGTGGTGGCCATGATCCTGACAGTTGCCCTGCCGCTGCTGCTCGCCTGGATCATCCGCCGCGCGGACTCCGAGTGGATCACACGAGGCATCCTCTGGACCATCGGTGGGTTGATGGTCGTCAATGTACTTGTTGACCAGGCCTTCCACATTGCCACCCTGACACCCCAGGCCTACCTCGAGGATTACCTCCCCCTGCACCTGTGTGACATCTCGGTGATCCTGGTCACCGTGCTAATGTTCACGCGAAAATATACCGTTTACGAGGTGGTCTTCTTCTGGGGAGTGGCCGGCGCTTCCAACTCGGTGATCACCCCGGACCTGGAAATTGGCTTTCCCTCGGTCGATTTCATCGTCTATTTCATCTCTCACAGCGGCATCATTGTCGCGGTCCTGCTGGCTACCTGGGGACTGAAAATGCGGCCAACGTTTCGCTCGGTGGTCAAGGCATTCCTGGTTGCCAACCTCTACGCCATCCCGCTGATCGGTGTCAACCTGCTTGTCGGTTCCAATTACATGTTCCTCTGCGAATCACCGGTCGGAACGACACCCCTCTTCTTCCTCCCCTGGCCGTGGTACATGTTATTCCTGGAACCGTTTGCTTTCCTGCTTTTCCTGCTGCTCTACTCCCCCTTCTGGCTGGGAGATCAGTTCCGTCGGTCGGGCCCGGAGGTTCTGCCAGATCAGCACGTAAGCGACTAGTAATCGCGATCCCGCAATTCCAGGCATTTCCTTTCCAGCCGGCGAGCAATCTCGGGATGATCCTCGATCACGTTCTGGCGTTCGGAAAGGTCCTCGGTCATGTCGAACAGGAAGTAAGGTTTTTCAAACGGTTTTCCCCGGGGGGCCTCGCGTCCACCGGATCCGCTACAGAGCACCAGCTTCCACTTCCCCTGGCGGATGGCAAAGGCTCCCCCGGCAGAATGGTGAATGACCGGGTCACGTTCCCTGGCCCGGTTCTTTCCCTGCATCAGGGGAAGCAGGCTGAAACTGTCCTGGGCCGCCCCTTGCGGAACAGTCGCTCCCGAGATCGCCGCTGCCGTGGCAAAAAAATCGACCAGGCAGATCGTCTCGTCACAACGACTCCCCGCGTCGATCATGCCTGGCCAGCGAGCCAGGAAGGGAACATGGTGACCGGCTTCCCAGATATCTGCCTTGGTGCCGCGAAAAACATGGTTCGCTCGATGCCGATCTGCCCGGAACGCCTGGATTGTCTCGTCATCGGCATGGCCGATCGCATCCGCCTCGTTGAGCCGGCGCATGTAGGAACCATTGTCGCTGCTATAGATGACCAGCGTGTTTTCGGTGACCTTGCATTCGTCAAGTGTCTTCAAGACCTGTCCAACCGTCCAATCGACCTGGGCAATAAAGTCTCCATATGGCCCAAGCTTCGTCATCCCCTGGAACCGGGAGTGAGGAAGAACCGGTTTGTGCGGTGCCCCCAGAGGAAAATAAAGCAGGAAGGGTTGCCTGTGCGTACTCCGGCGGCGAATAAAATCGGTCGCCTGCGTGAGCAGATCGTCAAGGCAGTCCTCCATCACCAGGTCCTTGGACCTGGGACCTGAGCGGAGGAAGGCGGGAAACTTCTGCGCCGCTTGCTCCACCGTGCTGGGATTCGTCACCCGGCCATTCTCGATGTAGACATAAGGGGGGAAATCGAGCGATGCGGGAATGATGTAGGAGTAATCAAAACCGCGCGTCCCCGGGTGGTCCATTACCGGCTTACTGAAATCAAGTGGCGTGCCATCCTCTCCCTTGGCAAAGTTCAAACCGAGGTGCCACTTGCCAACGATGCCGGTATGGTAACCCGCCTGCTGCAGGACCGAGGCCACCGTGGGTCGGCCTTTTTCAATCAGCGGTGTCCCGTATCCATTCAGGACACCTCGCTTCAGTGAGCTGCGCCAGCAGTACCGCCCGGTTAACAGGCCATAACGTGTTGGCGTGCAGACAGCAGACGGGCTGTGCGCATCGTGAAAGTTCATCCCCTCGCGGGCAAGTCGATCCAGGCTGGGCGTTGGAATCTGGCTCTCGCTGTTGAGCACCTGTAGATCCCCGTACCCCATGTCATCGGCGAGAATAAAAACAATATTCGGAGCGGTTTCAGCAGCTGGTGATGGAACGGCAAAGAGCACAAGGATGACGGCAAGCGGCCAGCCTGACAAAAAAAATGAAGACGTTCGCATTTTTTTCCCTCTTCACCCTGTGAATCGTGGATCCGCATCTCTTCAACCCTGTTCTCGGATTGATCTGGAGAGTGATTTCAGCGTACAACTCCGAATCCAGTTTTCCCACCCCAGGACACCAATAAGATGTCCAGTGCATTGCGAATACTGCTTCCTGTCGCCAGCCTGCTGCTGATGGTTACCGGTCAAGCAGCGACCGCCGTGGAGGAGGACGCCGGGGCCAAGAAGCCAGAACTGGCCGGCAACTGGAAAGTGGAATCTGCCACCCTGGAAGGGCAGGCTTTTCCAGCTGAGATCACCAGCACAATGACGCTCCGCATGCGCGGTGGCCGTTACGAGGCCCATGTTGGCCCCCAGCTGGATCGTGGCAGCTACAAGGTCAATAACGAAAGCGCCCCGATGCAGATGGACATCACGGGGATCGAGGGAGTTAACAAGGGAACAACATTCCTGGCCATTTATGACTGGCAAAAAGACAAGCTGCGAATCTGCTACGGCCTGGAGAAAGGCAAACGTCCGACGAAGTTCGATGCATCCCTGCCGGGGCAGTTCCTCGTCGTCTACAAGCGAGAAACAAAATGACTCCCGGGCAACGCAAAGCCGCCTTCCTGTTATTGCTGACAGGCTTCATCGCAGCGCCGCAATCCTCCAGGGACGCTCCAGATACAGCAGGCCCGGTACTGGTCATCTTTGACACCGACATCGGCAACGACGTGGACGACGCCCTGGCCCTGGGCATGTTGCATGCACTCGAGAGCCGCGGGAAGTGCCGCCTGCTGGCAGTCACGGTAACCAAGGACCATCCCCAGGCGGCCCCTTTTGTGGATGTGATCAACACCTTTTATGGTCGAGGAGAGATTCCGATCGGGGTCGTTCGTGATGGCCCGACACCGGAGCCCAGTAAGTTCACTGTGCTGGCAGACAAAAATGACGATCAGCAGCCTCGTTATCCCCATGACCTGGTGAGTGGTGAAGAGGCGCCCGAGGCAACGGACCTCCTGCGCAAGGTGCTTGCCGAGCAAGAGGATAACTCGGTGGTTTTTATCCAGGTCGGCTTTTCGACCAACCTGGCTCGCTTGCTGGATTCCAAGGCCGACAAGCACTCTCCACTCGATGGAAAGAGCCTTGTGCAGCAGAAGGTCAAACTGTTATCCGCCATGGCCGGGGCATTCCAGGCAATCGGGGACGAGGAAAAATACCGCGAGTACAACGTGGTCAAGGACATCGAGAGTGCCCGGCATGTGTTTCACGACTGGCCAACCCCCGTCGTGATGAGTGGCTTCGAGATTGGCATTGCTGCTCGCTATCCGTCCAGCAGCATCCTCAAGGATTACAACTACGTGAACCACCATCCGCTGCCTGAAGCCTACACGCTATACAACCCACCTCCACATGACCGTCCAACCTGGGATTTAACGAGTGTCATCCAGGCGGTGGAACCCGATCGAGATTACTTCCAGCTTTCCGAAACCGGCACGGTAGAGGTTCAGGATGATGGTTACACCCGCTTCAAAAAAGACGCGAAGGGGAACCGGCGTTACCTGATCCTCGCCCCTGCCGACGTGGCACGCCTGACCGAGGCACTCGTCCAGCTCTCGAGCCAGCCCCCCGGATAAGGCCCATCCCCGAAGGCGCATTTCACTCCACCTGGTCGCTTGCCTGTTTCACCACGTCGATACCGACCAGTTCACTCCAGCCCTCAAGCAGTTGCCGGGTAAGGGGACCGACCTGGCCATCTCCAACCGGTAATCCGTTAAAACGACTGGCAGGCATGATGCAGTAGGGAGTACTGGTAATAAAAAGCTCGTCGGCCGTGTACAGGTCATAGGGCTGAAGCCGCGTTTCCAGGCAGGAGATCCCCAGGCTCGCCGCAATCTCCAGGGTGGTTTCC
>JAPYUD010000546.1:0-2706 GCA_029936215.1 Pirellulaceae bacterium
GACCGGATGAGTTGTTTTTGTGACCAGCCACTGCGAATAAACTGCCTGGCCAGGTAATCCAAAAGCTCCGGGTGCGAGGGTGTATCACCAGGAAGCCCAAAGTAATCCACCGAGCGGACCAGCCCCTCGCCAAACAGCTTCTGCCAAACGCGGTTGACCGTGACCCGTGCCGTCAGTGGGTTCTCGTCACCTGTCACCCATTCGGCCAGTTGCCTTCGACCACTCTCTCCCTGCGGGATCAATGGCCGTTCATCACTGACGACACGTGGGAATCCCCGTGGCACTTCATCACCGAGTGCCCGGGGGTTCCCCCGGATGGTGATTTTCATATTTGTCGGCTGCTCGACATCCCAGACGCCATGGGCCCGGGGAACGGTGGGGGCAAAGAACACGGCATGGGGGATGCCCCGGTTGAGCGGCCCGATACGGCCATTGGCCTGGCTCCGTTCCGCCGTGAGCTTGTCGCGTTCTTCCTTGGAAAGTTCGCTGCTTTTAAGCTGCTCATCGAGGGCCTTCACGCGCTGCTGGGCCTGCTCACGTTCTGCTTTCATCCCGGCCAGCTTTTCAGCATGAAGTCGCTGGCTCTCGACCCGTTCTTCCTGCTGCGACTCGGTTTCCGGCAGGTCATTAACATTCACATCGCTCCAGACACCGCGTTTGGTCTTCCACACCGTGGAGGTGCCGTGAAAGAAACCGGCCATCGCGTAATAATCGCTCTGCGAGACAGGGTCAAACTTGTGGTCGTGACAGCGTGCGCAGTCGATCGTCAAGCCCAGGAAAGCCCTGCTCACCTTGGCCAGTTGCTGGTCAACAATGTCGACCAGCAGCTTTGCCTTGTCTGCTTCCACGATCTCGATATCCCCGAGCACGAGGAATCCCGTGGCTACCAGGTTAGCCGCCCTCTCCTCGACAGAGTCATGTGGCAGTAGGTCCCCTGCAATCTGCTCACGGATGAAGCGGTCAAACGGCTTGTCGTTATTGAAGGAGTCGATCACGTAGTCACGGTACCGCCAGGCATGCTGGGCAAAGACGTTATTGGAAGTGCCGATCTGGTCGGCATAGCCGACAAGGTCCAGCCAGTGTCGGGCCCAGCGTTCCCCGAATGCACGGGAAGAGAGCAGCCGGTCCACCACCCGCTCACGCCCCTCGGCCGACGAGTCTGCCTCAAACTCGCGGATGGCGTCCACCGTCGGCGGCAGGCCGGTGAGATCGAAAGTCACCCGTCGCAGCCAGGTGTAAGGATCGGTATCCTCGATTGGCTGCAGCCTCTGTTTTTCAAGTGCCGACAGGATGAAACGGTCCACGGCAGCTCGTGACCAGCGAGAATCCCTGACCCTCGGTGGCGATTTCCTGGCCAGCGGACGAAACGCCCAGTGCTTGCGGCCGGCCTTGATATCGACCCCCTCCTTGCTCTGTGCCAGTTCGGTCACCCGTGGATCGTGGGCCCCGTCGGCGACCCAGCGTTCGAGCCGGTCAACCAGCATCGCTGGCAGCTTGCCAGTGGGTGGCATCTCCAGATCCTGGTAACGGACAGCGCTGATCAGCAGGCTCTCGTCCGGTTGGCCCGGCACCACCGCCGGTCCGGAATCGCCCCCCGTGACCCAGCCACTTTTGGAGTCGAGCACCAGTCCACCCTTTGCCTTGCGAGACGCATGGCTGTGGCACTTGTAACAATGCTGCTCGAGAATCGGCAGAACCTGCTCGTTGAAGGCTGCCTCGGCCGACTGATCCGTTTTCGCAGGCGGATCATCGGCGAGAGCGTATGCCGCCGGCAACCAGGCCATCAACAGCGCCATTAAGAAAACCTGTTTCATCATCGTTCCACGTCTTCCGAGGACTTGCAGGGCGAACTCTCTCCCTGACATCGTAGCAATCAGGTGGAACTTCTGCGAGTTAAGCGTGAAATTCCAACCAGATCTACTGGTACCTATTTCTGGGCTGGCAGCGGGAAAGAAAATGGGCTGTCCCAATTTAACAAGGGCGTGTTTGACAGCGAGTGACAGTGCGTACAATGAACAAGTCGCAACAACGAGCAGCCAGGGGCGTGGGATGAACAAGGCCAGGCAATTTTTCTTTCGCGGCCACCGGATCGTGGTCTTCCTGCTGCTGGCACTTGTTTTCAGCACCCCTGCCACTGCAGCAGACGAGACGGAGAAGGAAAAAGAGCAGGCGAAGGTGGAGTTGCTTTTCGCCTTCAAAATCCAGCCGCTGCTCGTCACACGCTGCCTTGCCTGCCACGGCAAGGACGCCACCAACCTCGAGGGAGAACTGGATCTGCGCACTGCCGAGGGGCTCAAAAAGGGGGGTGAAAGTGGCCAGCCCTCAGTCACTGCCGGCACGCCAACCGAGAGTCCACTTTACCTGGCCGTGACGCGCCAGCACGACGACTGGTCAGCCATGCCGCCCAAGGAAACTGACCGCCTTTCGGACGAGGACCTTGCCTACATCCGGGACTGGATCGCGGGGGGCGCACAGTGGCCCGATGATAACCGGCTGGCAACCCTCCGCAGCCAGCTCGACCCCTGGTCGAAAGCGGGCGGCGTGACAGTCAAGACCAGCGGCGGATTAACAGAGCAATGGACCGATCGCCAGTACGACCCTGCCAATCTCTGGGCCTACCAGGCGATCACCCGCCCCGAACCCCCAGCCAGGACGGGCAATCCCATCGATGCCTTTATCCACGCACGGATTCCCGAGGGCTTGAAA
>JAPYUD010000040.1:0-14676 GCA_029936215.1 Pirellulaceae bacterium
TTGCATCAGGGCATCTCCCTGGCGGTCAATCCAGGAAACCTCCACCATGATCTCTGTCTCAAGGTCGCGGGGTTCATCGAAAGAGTTTTCTGCCAGCACACGCTTGCGCTGGTAGAGGATTTTCCCGTTGAGCTGGCTATCCGCGTCGGAACGGGAGACCACCTTGTAGGGCGTTCGTGACTCGATCTGCTTGACCACCGCCTCGGTAAGCTGTTCCCCCAACCCTCGCCGGTAACTGTCCGACTGGAAGATCGGAACATGGACTGTCTTCACATCCGGCCGATAAAGTGAATCGACTCCCACCTGGTAACCCACACAACCGGAAATGACCAGCAGAAACAGGAGCAGGGCCGAGATTCGCAGCACTCGATTCATGGTGCCAGGGTCAGGGTTCATAACTACCTGTATCATCATTATTGAGCAGCGGACGGGCGGGATCTTCCACCGGGAACAGGTTCACCAGCCAGGTCAGTCGCTGGGGCGGCTTGGCGGGCATATCCTCCACTTCCTTGAGTCGTCCGATTGCCCGCTCGGCGAACGGCGTGTCTGGATAGTCATGAAGAACGGACGTGTAATAGAGCCGTGCTGCACCAATCTCATTACGTCGATCATAGAACTCGGCCACTATCCATTCCCGCTCAGCCAGCCGGA
Source organism: Pirellulaceae bacterium (assembly GCA_029936215.1). Taxonomy (GTDB): domain Bacteria; phylum Planctomycetota; class Planctomycetia; order Pirellulales; family Pirellulaceae; genus SAT2750. Next base: position 652 of record JAPYUD010000040.1, read on the forward strand.
AACGAACCTCGGCATGCATGCGGTTGATCTCTTGGCGGTAGTCTTTTTCCTCCGAGGGAAACTGGCGACGAAGCCGGTCGACCAGCTTTTCTGCTTCGTCAATCACGACCCCTGAATACTGGGGTCCCAGGTAACTCCGCAGCTTGACATGGATTCCCAGGTAATGTGCCATGAACTGGTGATCACTGCTGGGAAAGGTCTTGCGAAGGTCCGTAAGGAATTGATCCGCACGCTCGTATTCCCCCTTCCTTACCAGTGCCAGGGCGGCTGCCATGGTCGCATCATCAGCGATCTTTCCAGAAGGATCCTCCAGGCGGATCTTGTCAAAGATCCGAATCGCCTCCTCCAGGTTGTCACGAAGCGGGAACTTCTTGTCGAGGAAATTAAAGGCGAACACGGAGCGGGGATTGCCTTCCACATCCTTCAACCAGAAGTCCGCGATCGCGAACCGTCGCCGCTGGACAACATCCATGTACCTGGAGTTCGGGTAATCCTCCAGCAACTTCTCGTAGCTCTCATTCGCCTTGTCATAATAATCGATGAAGAAATAACTCTCCCCGGCCATGTAGCGGGCATCCTCCTGCAGGGCGGAATCGGTCCAGTTCTCTGCTGACTGCTTGTACAGGCCTGCCGCATCCAGGTACAGCTCCCCGGCCACTTCCAGCTGCTCCCTGGAGATAGCAGCACCACGTAAACGTGCGGCACGGTTGTAGTGCTGCTCCGCCTCACGGAACAGGCGACGAGCCAGGCCATGGTCCTCCTGAGGGTCGGTAAGGGACTCGAGCGCCGAGGTCAGACGGTCTGACCAGTGAGGTTCCCCGAGCTCCTGATCTGCCACAGCCACTTCTCGTGCTCTCTCTTGTTCCGGGGGCAGGACAAGACCAAAGCCCTGTGGCGGATTTGCCAGCTTCTCTTGTCGTTCCAATGCGCGATCCGCTTGATAAGAAGAGAGGAAGCATCCTCCCAGCCACGGCAGCAGTACCAACAGTGGCACGAGCCGGCAACCATAACGCACAATTTGCTCACTTCTGGAGGACATCCTTTTCCTCTTTTTCCAGCTCGTTCGTTTTTCTAACCGACCTGGCCTGCCGCATTCAAGAAACGCTGCATCCTTGGTCGGCGACCCATCAGGTGGGCAACATACTGATTCATCACACCACGCAATTCACCCCGAACCTGGTCATCCAGTGGCGGTGTCACCTGGTCCGAACTACTTGTCTCTCGAATCGCGTGAAGTACCTCCTGGCTCACTCCCAGCACGTGCGATTGGCCCTCGCGGCACTGTCCACAAAGGACACCGCCGCTCAACTGGCCAAACGCGACCCGTCCATTTCCCGCCACTTCCACTCCACAACCGGTGCAGAAGTCGACCGACGGCAAATGGCCGAGGATACGGAGAGCTGCCAATTCAAACCGAACCACCGTGGCACCCACGTCCGCCAGTTCATCCAGAGCCGTGATCGCTGAAAGTGCTGCCTCGAAGAGTTCCTCGTGGGGATCCCCTTCTTCGGTCAGTGCATCCAGTAACTCGGCAATGTAGTAGGCGGCATACAAATGAGGGAGGCTAGTGGCGGCCGATCGAAACCGACTCACCATCTTCGCTTCCGTCAAGATATCAAGCGCATCCGATGATTTGTGGAGGAAGACTATTCGACAGACGGTGAGCAGGTCAAGAGCAGAGTCAAAGGGCCCCTTGGGGCGGCGGGCCCCCTTGGCCAGGGAGGCAATTTTCCCGTAGTCCCGGCTGAAAAGTGTTACCACGCAACTGGTCTCGCTGAAATCAACCAGCCGAATCACGATCGCGTCGGTTTTCTGGAGGGACATGACGAGCGATCACCGGTTCAAGAAAAATTTCGCTTCCAGCTCCCCTTCAGGAAGCCCTGTCGGCCACGTCCTGGTTCCCGTCAAGCTGCTCAATCCGCAAGCGACGAATTCGCCGGCTGGAAGCTTCCAGGATGGTAAAACGCAGGTCCTCAATAACCAGCTGTTCTTCGGCGTCGGGAATATAACCAAGCTGGTGGATGACCAGGCCCCCTACCGTATCACATTCATCTGGCTCTGGAAGCTGGAAAGCAAGTTTCTCGTTGAGGTCATCCAGGTGTGCCCGTCCCAGTACTTCCACGGTGCTTTCATCCACCACGACAAACTCCCTCTCCTCATCCGCTTCATGTTCATCATGAATCTCTCCAACGATTTCCTCCAGTGCATCCTCGATCGTCACGACGCCGGCCAGGGCCCGGTATTCATCGACAACGATTGCCATGTGGTTGCGGGTCCGCTGGAATTCCCGCAATAACTCGTCCACTGGCTTGGTCGCCGGAACCGACCAGGCGGGTCGCAGAATATCAGACAATCGTTCCTGTTCCTGTCGATCGTTCACCTCGAATCGCGGGAGCAGGTCCTTGACGTAGAGAATACCGACGATCTCATCGAGCGTTCGCTTGTAGACCGGGATCCGGGTTCGCTTGCAGCGGATCACGAAGGGGAGTATTTCGTCCCAGCCCTGCGACACTTCCAGGGCATCGACCTCGCTCCTGGGAGTCATGATATCACGGACATCTGCATCTCCCAACTCGATCACGCTCTCGATCATCTCCCGGGCGTCCTCTTCCAGCAGCCCTTCCTGGAGACCCGCCGTCACGATGGCACGAATCTCCTCCTCGAAAGCTTCCTCCTCATCCTCCTGGTCATTGGCTCGTCCAGCCAGCCGGTGCACCACCTCTTCCACGATATGGACACCAAAAGTCAACGGCCACATGACGACCATGTTCACAACCCAGAGATACCAGGTGTGGTAGATCACCGGTGCAGACCAGACTCGTACCACCGCCCTTGGAATCCAGACGATCGTGGCCAGCACTGCCAGCACCAGGAGGACCAGGGAGAGGGCCGAGGGCGAGGACTCCAGCAGCCAACGGCCACCGACAACCAGCAGCAGGATGACCCCCACCGAGAGCAGGGTTTCCGCGGCCAGGGAAGCACGGTCATGCCAGGTCAGCACCTTCTGAAAAAAAGCAGGTCGGCCATGGTGACGACTGTATTCCTTCAACTCGTGCCGCGAGAAATCATCCAGCACGCGGGCCCCGATCGCTCCAACGACCGTGGCCACCCAGCCAAGCACTCCCAGCCAGAAGAGGGCACTTTCACTCAGCACGTTTTTCGTCTCCTTCAACAGGGTTCTGGACTGGACGATCGGGGGGAGGGCCTATTCCCAGCCACTCGCAGACCTGGTGCTCTGCCGACCGCATTTGCTCCATCGAGTCGGGCTGCTTGTCATCCAGTCCCACCAGGTGAAGCGCCCCGTGGACGACGTAGAGCAGGAGTTCATGTGCCGCCGGCCAGCCATATTGACCTGCCTGGTCCGCCGCCATTTCCGCGCTGACAGCAATTTCTCCCTCCAGCATCTCCCCCTCACGTTCCAGCACAAAACTCAGGACATCGGTTGCATAGTCATGATCGAGAAACTCCAGATTGAGTTCACGGATCATCGGGTTGTCCAGGATGGCAATCGAGATCTGGCCCGACGTTATCCCATGGGACTGAAGAACATGCCTGGTCGCCTCGACCAGCCTCTGGTTATCGACCTGGTGGTGGACCTGGCGGTTGACCACATCGATCTCGATCACGGTTCCTGTTTCCCCTCTGCCACCGGGTATCACTTTTTCCTGCGACCCTTCCTGCCAACCGGTTCCTCGTATGCCTGGACAATTTCCTGGACAAGCCGGTGCCGAACAATATCGGATCCACTCAGTCGTACATGGGCCACTCCCTTGACCCGATCCAGCCGTGAAATTGCATCGGTCAGGCCGCTGTTGGTATTGCGTGGCAAGTCGATCTGCGTTGTATCCCCCGAGGCGACGATTCGGGATCCCGTTCCCATCCGAGTAAGAAACATCTTCATCTGGGAAATGGTCGTGTTCTGGGCCTCGTCGAGGATAATGAAAGCATCCTCCAGCGTGCGACCTCGCATGTACGCCAGTGGAACCACCTCGATAACATCCTTTTCCATCAGCTGCTTGACAGCGTCATAGTCAATCATCGTGTAGAGGGCATCCAGCAGTGGCCGCAAGTATGGATTGATCTTTGCGTGCAAGTCACCCGGCAGGTAACCGAGACTCTCTCCCGCCTCCACCGCTGGCCGGACCAGCACGATCTTGCGGACCGCCTGTCGCTTGAGTGCCTCGACCGCCATGCCAACCGCCAGGAAGGTCTTTCCCGTGCCCGCCGGACCAACCGCAAAGACCACTTCATTTTCACGAATCGACTGGACGTAGCGTGCCTGGCCAGGGGTTCGCGGACGGATCTCCCGTCCCGTATTCATCACGTCGATCGTCTCGCATCTGTGCGATTCCGTGTCACCCGTCACCGTTGCCAGCACCTGCTCCACCTCGACCGGTGAAAGCCGTCCTTTTCGCTGGACCATCCCCTTGAGCTGCTCCAGAACATCCGTTGCCTGGATGACAGTTGGCTTTTCACCACGCACGCGAATCCGGCCGTCCCGGTGAGTAATTGATACATCCAGGGCATCACGAACCAGCCGCAGGTTCTGGTCATGGGCACCAAACAGGACAAGCAGCTGGTCCGGTTCGGATAAATTCAATGTCGATTCAAACATGGATGATGAAATTGAATGGCTCACTTAGATCCTGCCTCGATCCGGGCGATGACTCCCTGTTCAACTATAGGCCATCGGTAGCAAAGAAACACGTCCACGAGGAAGTGAAACAGGGGACAGGCATGCTGTCAGCTTCCCATCAAGCCAGAGACCCAGAAAAGGTAGCCAACGACAAAAGTAAAAAGCAGGGAATCCAGGATATCCAGGACACCTCCCAGCCCGGGTAGCCAGCGGCTTGAATCCTTCCGGTCTGCATGCCGTTTCAAGAGTGACTCGGCCAGGTCTCCCACCACGCCGACCAGGGTAAGAACCAGGCCGTAAAGAACACAGACAGCCACTGTCGGGCGGCAATTCCACCGGCCTCCAACCGCCCCAAAAAAGAGTACCGAGGCCAGACAGCCAAACAGGATCCCCCCCAGCAGGCCCTCGATTGTTTTACCTGGACTGAGTTTTGGTGCCAGCTTGTGTCGCCCGATCAAGGTGCCCACAAAGTAAGCCCCACTATCAGACATCTTGGTAACAAGCACGACCGAGAGCAGCGCCGCCATCCCCTGTTCAGGACTTCCCAGGCCGCGAATCAAGACCAGGAAACTCCCCAGCACCCCCACGTATGCGACTGCCAGTGTGCCCGCCATCACACGGGGTACCACCGGACGCTGTGGATCGTAGCGGAACATCTCTGCAAAAAAGAGAAGCATCACAGAGGCAGCCATGCCGACTGCCGGCAGTCCAGCACGCCCTACCGGGCAATCCTCGGGATAAATCATCCCAAACAGCTCTGCCAGTATCGGGATAGAGACAAGCAGGTCGATAAGGAGAACACCCAGTAGCACAGCCCATCGGCATGTCGCCTGCCCCCCCTCTTTAAGCAACTCGATCATCTCCCCGGCAGCAAGCAGGCTCAGCAGGAAGAAAAGCGGCAGCAACCAGAGTCCTGTCACGCCAGCCAGGGGGTGCACCAGATCGAGATAGACCAGGCCAACCAGGATCGCAATGATCACGCTTGAAGAGAGGATCCGTTTAAGCATCTTCCTGTTCCTTCTCACTTCCCTCGCCGTTGATTACCAGACCACCGAACCGTCGAACTCGTCCTGCGTAATCAACAAGCGCTGCTCGCAGGTCCGTCTCCTGGAATTCCGGCCAGCATTTCTCGGTAATCCACAACTCGGCATAACTGGCCTGCCAGAGCAGGAAGTTGCTCAGTCGCTGTTCCCCTGCCGTACGGATCAGCAGGTCAGGATCCGGCATCCCAGCCGTATCCAGGTTCTCGCTAATCACTTGCTCGTCGATTTCTTCCTCACCCAGTTCCTGCGCACTGACTTTCCTGACAACCGACCGCACGGCATCGACAATCTCGCTCCGACTTCCATAGTTAATTGCCAGGCAGAGGCAGGTCCCCTGGTTCGCGGAACTCATCTCAATCGTCTTGTCGATTTCCGCAAGTACCGGCTCGGGAATATTATCCCTGCGGCCGATCGTGCGAACTCGCACTCCCTGCCTCATGATCGTTGATCGCTCCTCGATCATGTACTGTTGCAACAGGTGAAGGAGAAAATCAAGTTCTTCCTGTGGACGTTTCCAGTTTTCACTGGAAAGGCAATAAAGCGTCAGTTGCTTGATCTCCAGTCGCACCGCCTCCTCCACCACTCGTCGCACGCTGGCAACGCCCCCACGATGGCCCTCGATACGAGGCAGATCCTGCTGCTCTGCCCAGCGGCCATTTCCATCCATGATGATGGCAACATGCCGGGGCAGTACCTCGATCGTTGTCGATTCATCAAGCGAGGACGAGGTGGATTGAGCAGACACGTGACATACTCCAGGAGCCGGCATGGGGTCCAGTGGTGCTCATTATACGCGGATCTGTGCCGGGCGGTTCTTTTTACCTGTCCCCGCCCCCTCTGGATCCTTGATCAGGATGAGACCGCCAGGGGGTTACCGGAAACGAAGATCGTCTGTTCACGGTCCGGGCCCACCGAGACCACCTCAACCGGGCAGCCAACGAGCTCGGTCACACGTGCCAGGTAATCATGTGCTCCTGCCGGCAGGTCCTCCATGCTGCGTGCCCCGGTGACGTCCTGTTGCCATCCCTCGAAGGTCTCGTAAACCGGCGTTACCGAGCGGAGGTCTTCTGCATGGCTGGGAAAATAATCGATTCTTTCGCCATCAAGTTCATAGGCGACACAGATCTTGATCTCGGGCAACTGGCTAAGGACATCCAGCAGCATCAGCGAGAGGGCATTCACTCCACCCAGGCGAACCGCATAACGCACCGCCACGGCGTCCAGCCATCCACAGCGGCGGGGTCGACCAGTCGTGGTACCGTACTCCTTGCCAAGTTCCCGGATCTGTTCCCCCGTGGCATTTTCCTGTTCGGTCGGAAAAGGCCCTCCACCGACCCGCGTGGAATAGGACTTGATCACTCCCAGTACCTTGTTGATCCATCGCGGTGGAACTCCAGCACCGGCAGGAATGCCGACACCCGAGCTGTTGCTGCTGGTAACAAAGGGATAGGTGCCATGGTCAATATCCAGCAGGGAGCCCTGGGCTCCCTCGTACAGGATCCTCCTGTCCTGCTCGACCGCATCCAGCAGGTAGGCAGTCGAATCGGAAATAAAGCCCTGCAGTCGCCTGGCATGATCACTGTACTGCTCTACGATCTGATCGGCATCCAGCTCGCCCGGTTCCAGGTCCCCGATCCCTTCAAGGATCTGTCGCTTGGCAGCAACCACCTGGTGCACACGATCGGAAAAATCATCCCTCAACATGTCTCCCAGGCGAATTGCCAGGCTGCGACCAACCTTGTCCCGGTAACATGGTCCGATACCACGCAGCGTCGTCCCAATGGACTCCCCACCGACCAGCCGGGCATTGAGCACCCGGTCCTCGGCAACGTGCCAGGGGAAAACAACGTGGGCCCGGTCGCTGATCATCAGACGATCTTCCACCGGGACCCCTCGGTCCTGGAGCCCGTCTATCTCCTCGAGGATTGTCTTCGGGTTGATGACAACACCGGTTGAGACAATATTCATCACTCCATCGTGAAGAATACCACTGGGGATGTGATGCAGCTTGTAGACATCCTTGCCGGTCACCACCGTATGTCCTGCATTCGCACCACCCTGGTATCGAACTACCACCTCGACACCGGGGGTGAGCAAGTCGACGAGCTTCCCTTTCGCCTCATCGCCCCACTGCAATCCAATCACGCATGTTCCAGGCACCGTTCTCTCCTTCCACGGCCAGGCTCAACAAGCCCGGCAACAAACTCAATAATCTAGGCTGTCACCCAAGGCATGGTCAAGCAAGGGGAGGCCAAGATCGACCGGTCCAACCTCAACCGGCGAGGCGCGGATTGACCGTCAAGTTGCAGACTGATAGATTGTGTGATTCAAACCGTGCTGTACCTGTTAACCCGGGAATACCTCACTGGAACCAGCACGTTGCGTTATGAGGTGTTCTCACATTTTTACCAGGACGAAGGAACTATCCTGTAACGAGGCCCGGAACCTGGGTGTTCCGGCAGACCAGCCTGGCTGGGCGTCGCCCGTTATCGTCCGCAACCGATCCCTGGGATCGGGGGAGATTTGTCGCCGTGGCAGATGTTATTGTCAAGAAACTGATTGAGTCGGGAGTCCATTTCGGTCACAGTGCAAGTCGCTGGAACCCGAAAATGGCACCGTACATCTACGCTCGCAAAAACCAGCTCCATATCATCGATATCCGCGAAACGGTCCGCGGTCTGCTGCGAGCCCGCAAGTATATTTCCCAGGTGGTCGAGGCGGGCAGCCTTGTCCTCTTCGTGGGAACCAAACGCCAGGCCGGTGGCGTTATTCAACAAGAGGCACTTCGCGCAGGAATGCCGTTCGTTAATGAACGCTGGCTGGGAGGAACACTTACCAATTTCCGCACGATTCGCAGTCGCATGAGCCGGCTGGAAGAACTAGAAGAACTTCGCGGCTCGGAAGAATTGAAGAGTTACTCCAAGAAAATGCAATCCTCGTTGAACCGGGAATACCGGAAGATGCACCGCAACCTGGATGGTCTGCGAAGCATGAACCGGCTACCTGAGTGTGTCGTTGTGATTGACCCCAAGAAGGAAAAAAATGCGGTCCGCGAAGCCCGCAAGATGGGAATCGCCTCGATTGCATTAATCGATACGGATTGCGATCCAGATGACGTCGATCTTCCCATCCCGGGCAATGACGATGGCATTCGATCCATCGAGATGGTGATTGGCTACATGGCCGACGCGGTAATGGCAGCCAAGGGAATTACCGACCCGATTGCCGAGGTCGTACCATTCCAGTTACTCACACCCCCGGCCGTCGATGTTCCAGTCGCGGCCAGCCCGGTAACCGAAGACGCTCCGGCAGAAGAAGAAGCCGCTGCCGAAGAACCGGCTGCCGAGGAGACTCCGGCAGAAGAGGCAGTCGCTGCCGAGGAACCCACTGCCGAGGAGACTCCGGCAGAAGAGGCAGTCGCCGCCGAGGAACCCGCTGCCGAGGAGACTCCGGTAGAAGAGGCAGTCGCCGCCGAGGAACCCGCTGCCGAGGAGACTCCGGCAGAAGAAGAAGTTGCTGCCGAGGAACCCGCTGCCGAAGAGACGCCAGCGGAGGAAGCCGGCGAAGAAAAACAAGAGTAGCCAGGCGGGCCCTGCGGCCCAACGAGAAGGAGAAAATCGAATGGCAGAGATTACTGCTGCAGCTGTAAAGGAACTTCGGGAGAAATCGGGACTCCCGATGATGGACTGCAAGAAAGCACTGGACGAATGCGACGGGGATGTGGAATCCGCAATCCAGTGGTTAAGGGAACGGGGCGCACAGGTACTGGCCAAGCGTGCTGATCGTGAAACCACATTCGGCCGATTCGGTCTCTTCACCAACATGGAGGGAGGCCCTGGCGCCATGGTGGAGCTCAAGTGCGAGAGTGCCCCGGTCACCCAGAACGACGAATTCGTCCAGCTGGCTAATGACCTTGCTGAGCAACTTGCAAAAGGTCCCGGTGCAGCAGATGGTGACGAACTCCTTGCTCAACCATCGCCCAGCAAGGATGGGATGACCCTGCTGGAACAACGTGATGAACTGTTTAACCGTATCCGGGAGGTCTTTAACGTTGGCCGACTTGTCCGTATGGACGGCAGCTGCGCAGCTTACAGCCATAACGCCGGCACCGTCTCCGGTGTCCTGCTGGAAGTCGAGGGAGGCAACGAGGAAGCCGCCCGTGATATCTGTATGCACATTGCTGCCATGCGGCCCAGTGCCTTGGAAGTCGCAGATCTCCCAGAAGATGCTGTCGAGAAGGAACGGGCCATCCTCCGCGAGGCGGCCCTGCAAGAAGGAAAACCCGAAAATATCGTTGACAAGATGGTCGATGGGCGGCTACGTAGTTTTTTTGCCGAGCAAGTGCTCTGCGAGCAGCCCTTCGTCAAGAGTGACAAGCAAACCGTCTCCCAGTTTGCCGAAGAAAATGGTATGAAACTCAAGCAGTTTATTCACTGGGACCTGAGCGACGAGTAGCACATTGGCATGTCCCGGTTGCTGTTGACATCCTGATCCCCGAGTTTCCTCAAGGAGGTGTCGCATGGCCGACAAGCCAGCCAACGATGCAGCACCGGTCTATCGACGAATCGTGCTCAAGCTCTCCGGGGAAAGTTTCAACCACGCCGGGGAACGCGGCATCAGCATGGAAGAGGTGCTGGGAATTGCCGAGCAGATCTACCAGGCCCAGCAATGTGGTTGCGAGATCGCGGTGGTTATTGGCGGCGGAAATATCCTGCGAGGTTCCCAGTTCAAGGATCGCAACACCGGCATCCAGGAAGCGACAGCTCATTACATGGGAATGCTCGCCACCGTCATCAACGGACTGGCCCTGCAGGACGCACTCGAATCGCTTGGTTGCCAGACCCGCCTGATGTCAGCTATCCACATGGACGGTGTCGCCGAACCGTATATTCGCCGGCGGGCCCGCCGCCACCTGGAAAAAGGGAGGCTGGTCATCCTGGCGGCCGGCACGGGAAGCCCGTTCGTGACGACCGATACTGCTGCTGCCCAGCGAGCACTCGAACTGGGAGCGGATATCCTTGCCAAGGCAACCCGGGTCGACGGTGTCTACAGCGAGGATCCGGAAAAGAACCCCCACGCGGTCTTTTACCCAGAACTGGATTACGATGCCGTTCGCGAACAGGGACTGGGGTTCATGGACAGCACGGCAATTACCCAGTGCATGGAACATGGTATGCCAATCCTTGTTTTTAACTTCAAGCAGGATGGCAACATCCAGAGGGCGGTGATGGGGGAAAAAATCGGGACCCGTATCGGATCAGCAAAAAATTCCTAGTTATTAATTCACTTAGCGGGGGCCATTGCCATGTCGGCTGAAGAGATTTTGTTTGATGTGGATGACCGGATGGAAAAGGCGGCGACTGTCCTGAAAACAAACCTGGCCGGCATTCGTACCGGTCGTGCCAACCCGGGTCTGGTCGACTCGCTCCGGGTTGAAGTTTATGGTTCGCCGACTCCCATGAAACAGATTGCCTCGATTGGCGTCCCGGAACCCAACCAGATCGTTATTCGCCCATTCGATCCGAACACGATCGGCGATATCGAGAAATCACTGGTCTCCAGTGAACTCGGTTTCAATCCTCAGAACGATGGCCGCCTGATACGGATCACCATCCCGGCGCTCTCGACAGAGGTTCGTCGCAAGATGGTCTCGCGAATCAAGGAACTCTCGGAGGAATCAAAGATCTCCATTCGCAATATCCGCCGTGACGGAAACAAGGCAGCCGACCAGGAAGAGAAAGACAACGAGCTGACCGAGGATGATCGTGATCACGTCAAGGATGAAATCCAGAAACTGACGAAGAAGTACGAGGACATCATCAACCAGGCAGCAGTCGCTCGTGAACAGGAAGTCATGGAAGATTGATAATCTCTCCTCCCAGCTCTCTATTCCACAATGCAGCATCCTGAACCGTCAAAGACCGCGGGAGATGCCCTGCTACAGTACGCCTGTCCGCGTTGCCAGGCGCAGCTGCAGGCATCGACTCGGCTGGCCGGAACACGGCAGACATGCCCAACGTGTGAGCAGTCGATTCAGCTGCCTGGCATTCCCTCATCCGCCCCGGCAACTGGGGGAAACAGTACGGCTCGAGAGATTTCAAACATCCCTGCCTCCGCACGCCTCGCGTTAACCTGCCCCCAGTGTCAAAAACGTGCTTTTGCCCGGGGCAGCCAGCTGGGAAAAACAATCACCTGTGAAAACTGCCTGGAAGATATCCTCGTGGTTGCCACGCTCGCCGAATCCCAGGAACCGGTTGCCGAGCCATCACCGATCACCGCCGTGGAATCACTTCCTGGCCAGGATCTGAAGGGCACAAGCCCTGGAGGATCTCCTGCAAGCGAGAGCCCGATCAAGTTAACCACGGACGACCTGCTCCCTGAACCCTCTCCTCCTCCAGTTCCACCCCCACCTCCTCCAGTTCCCTCGCCCTCTTCACAACCTGTTGAGGAAACATATGACCTTGACCACCTGGACCTGGAAAATCCGAAAGCGGTGGCAGAGCAAGTCTCAAAGCCCCCCGCTGAAAAAGAGATCTCCCTTGAGGGACTGACTACCGGGCCAGCAGACACCAGGTCGACCGAACAGATCCTCCAGAGCCTGGACCCGCTAGGGACTGCTCCCCGTGCTACGGCAGACCAGGCCGATACGAACGATTCGTATCGCTTTTCAATCAATTGCCTGCTCTGTGGAACACGGTTAGATGTTTCCAGTGATGATATTGGCGGTGAGGTCCGCTGCCCGGACTGTCACAGTCACACGACGATCCGTGAACCACGCAAGGAAAAACGCCCTTCCAGCAAGCCGCTGACAGCGGGAGAGGATCAGCTTGTGCCTGGTCCGCCAATCGAGCCCGCCGGGTCGGTAAGCAACGAGGGGAAAAAACAGGCGCAGGCATTCATGGAAAAGGCACGAGCCGAGGTGGAATCCAAGCAGGAGCAGTTCACCGAGACGGCCAACCGGGGCTGGTGGATGACAATCCTCTCCTCGATGGTTCAGATAGACATCGCGATCCGGATCCTGATGCATAGCATCATCGGCTTCCTCGCCGTTCTCACACTGCACTATGGCTTGCTTATGGAAGAGGGCATCATGGCCATGCTGGGCCTGTTCCTGTTTGCCACCAGTTTCATCTTTTTTCTTGCACTCGGTGCCAGCTTTCTTGTCTCTGTCGTGACAATTATCGAAACGCGGGCCAACGGGGACCACGAAATCGAGAACTGGCCCTCGCTGATCCTGATGGAATGGATCAGCATGGTTCCCTACATGGGGATTTCTCTTTTCATTGCAATCATCCCCTTGATCATCTGGATTCCGCTCACCGAGGGCCTTGACCCGGCTATCGTTCTCTCTGTCGGGAGCATGCTGACATTACTCCTGTTCGCCCCCGTGATCCTCTCCACTCTTTCCGCCGGCACACCGGCTGCCATCGTCTCCTCCAGGGTGATGGCCAGCATTGCACTGCGACCTTCTGAGTGGTTCAAGTTTGCCGGTTTCGTACTTCTGCTAAGTCCCGCCATGGCAGGATCCATGGCCCTGCTTGGTGGATCGGGACCCTGGCCAATCCTTGCCGGCAGCGCCAGTTTCATGGTGATCAGTTTCTTTTACTTGCACGTGGTCGGTGCGCTTGGATTCCAGATCTCCTGTTACCGTGACGGGGATCGGCTCGACCAGCTGGGGGAACCGGATGATGAGGACGAATAATCGCCTAGTTTTTCTCCGATAAGTCCCCACGGGCAAGCAGGTCGTGGTAACGAATCATCGCACAGAGAGCATGCTGGACATAGTCAATCCGGATCTCCTCTACCTGGATATCCGCAATGGCCGTCAGCCGTGGGTCATCGGGGGAGAGAGACGCCGTCACACAGGGAAAACCACCGGCCAGCTTCCCCCGTCGAACCTGGCAGCGGACGAGAAATGACATTGCCAGTTGCACTGAAACCCGGGCCTGGCTGGCCAGGGCTTGATCTTCCGCGGGAAGGTAGGCAAGCAGTGCCAGCAGGCCTTCCAGGCGGGTAGCTGTCGGACAGGTCTGGCCGTCAAGGGTATAACACCCGGCCGTTCGTGAATCACCCAGTGCTACCAGCTGGTCGTTGAGCATGTCCACGGCGGTCCGTTTCAGGTGATCGAGAATTCCACTCTTTGGCATGGGAGCCTGGCATTTCTCGTAATTCGCCAGTAGTAATTCCCCGGCCATCAATGTCCATTGATCCGGCGTGGTAATCCGCTTCTCCAGTTGATCCCTGGCCAGGGCAGCGACAGCATCCGCAGCAGCCTGCAACCAGGGTCCTTCTGGATCACGAACCGATAACAGCAGCAGGCCATAAGCCGCCTCGCCCGGATAAAAC